>JBLHOX010000278.1:0-4976 GCA_047623725.1 Dokdonia sp.
ATCGGTGGAAGCTTCTATGAATTATGAGTTTGAAAAGAAAGAACTTATTCAAAAAGAAGAGACTAAAAAAAGAGAGTTACTTTTAAAAGAAGAAGCAAAAAGCTCGAAGATGAAACTCATCTTTGGGGCTTTAATTGCGCTTCTATTAGTGGGAATAGGATTCCTGATTTATAACAGAAATCACCTTAAAAAAACCTTGACACTTCAAAAGGAACTAGCAGAATACGAGCAAAAAGCATTGCACTTACAAATGAACCCTCATTTTGTGTTTAATTGCCTAGGTTCTATTTCAAGTTTTATTGTTCAAAATGGTACAGATTCAGCTATAAAATATTTATCAAAATTTTCTAAATTGATGCGATTGACGTTAGAGTATTCTAAAGAGTCTCTTATTCCTATTGATAAGGAAATAGAAAGTTTACAAAACTACTTAGAGTTAGAGCAGCTTCGATTTAATGATAAATTTAATTTTATAATTTCCAAAAGTAAAGATATAGAAGATGATGTTGCATTACCTCCTTTATTAATACAGCCATTTATAGAAAATGCCATTATACACGGGGTCATTCCTAAGAAAGATCAAGGGAGTATTACGATTGATTTTTCTTTAGAAAATGAATCATTGATTTGCGTTATCTTGGATGATGGTATTGGGATTAACACCTCAAAATTAAATAAAGAAAACTCCGTATTAGCTCATAAATCGATGGCTTTAGACATTATTAAAAAACGATTGGAAATGATCACAGCATCTACCTCAAAAAAAGCCACGATTGCTATAGAGGAGTTAACAGAGACTTCAAAAGTAACAGGGACAAAGGTTACTTTACAACTTCCATTACGATATGTAAATGAATAATATATGATAAAAGCGATTCTAATAGATGATGATAAGAATCTTCGAGAGGGGATGAAAGGATTACTTGCTCGTTTTGCACCCAATATCAAAATTATTGGAGAGGCAGATAGTGTTGCGACAGGCATTGAAGTGATGGATACGTTGGAGCCTCAAGTGGTATTTTTAGATATCCAGCTTACGGATGGAACTGGTTTTGATATTCTAGAAAAACTTGCAGAGCGTCATAATACGATTAAATCTAATGTAGTTTTTATTACCGCACACGAACAGTACGCTATAAAAGCATTTCGATTTAGTGCATTGGATTTTTTATTGAAACCCGTCGATCCAGAAGAATTACAAAAGGTGATCGAAAAAATAGAGTCTGTTATAGAAAAGAAAAACGATTACTCACATATTGATTTATTATTAGAAAATATCAGGAAGAATGTAGATAACTTTAAACGTATCGCACTCTCTACGTCTGATGGGATTCACTTATTTGATATCAGTGATATTATACGATGTGAAAGTGCCGATAATTACACCAAGTTTTATATTAAAAATAATAAAACTGTTTTGATATCAAAGACATTAAAGGAATACGAAGAACTGCTTAAAGAGCATAATTTTGAACGCATCCATCAGTCACATCTCATTAATTTGAAGTATCTAAAGTCGTATATAAAAAAAGACGGAGGGTATGTTGTGATGACAGATGAGAGTCGTTTGCCTATTTCTCAAAGAAAAAGAGAACGATTACAAGAAATATTAAAATCGATGTAACGAATTCTAATTCGAAACCATCACTTACTCATTGACCCATTAAAAATTGAGAAATCAATAGTAAGTTTATTTAAAATTTAAAAATGATGAAAAAAATCACACTCTTAATACTGTTTGTTGCAGGGTTTACAAATGCTCAAATAGTAAACATCCCCGATGCTAATTTTAAAAGTAGTCTCATTTCTCTTGGAGTCGATACAAGTGTTGACGGGGAGATTCAAGTGTCAGAAGCAGCTGCTCTTACGGGAACGCTTAATATTTCTAATAATAATATAGCTAATCTTCAGGGTATAGAAGCTTTTATAAATATCACAAAACTTAATTGTATTGGAAATCAATTAACCACATTGAATGTATCTTCAAATACGGTTTTAGATACGTTACAATCTGGTCAAAATCAATTGGTTTCATTAAACGTGTCTAATAACCCTAATTTATTACAATTGGATATAGGTGTAAACCCACTGGAAGCTTTAGATGTTTCTAATTGTCCTGCGCTGAGTGATCTTAGAATATTTGGGTCTAACATAACAACATTGGATTGTAGTACAAACACCAACTTAACAGCTTTATACATCGCCACAAATACATTGCTAGAGACTGTATTTATAAAAAATGGAAGTGACGAGAGTACCTTTACGGAATCTGGTAGCTGGTCTGAAAATTGGGGTTTTGGTAATAATCCAAGTCTAACATACGTTTGTGCAGATAGTGATCAAACCATAGAAATTCAAGGTTTTGCTGGAGGAGATTATGTGGTAAATTCATACTGTAATTTTCAACCAGGTGGTGATTTTAATACTATAGAAGGAATGGCTCAGCTTGATGTTGATAACGATGGCTGTGATGCAGGAGACCCTGCAATTCCTTTTATGAGTTTCAATATAGTGCTAGATCTAGATCCAGATCCGGTAGATTCTTCTGGATTTACAGATGCAATGGGGAGTTATAGTATGTATGTGGGTGAGATAGGAACGTATTCAATACTCGCAAATCTAGAAAACCCTTCTTATTTTACGGTAGATCCTTCTCCTGCAAGTGTTGTTATTCCTGTCATAGATAATAGTACCACAATACAAGATTTTTGTGTGACTGCAAATGGAGTTCGTCCTGATGCTGAGGTTGTGATTGCACCTATTTTTCCTTCGAGACCAGGATTTGATGCTACCTACCAACTGGTATATAAAAACAAAGGAAATCAGATGCTTTCAGGAACTGTAGATTTTGAGTATGATGATGCAGTATTAGACTTCGTTTCTTCTACAACAACTCCAGACGCTCAAAGTACAGGAGTATTATCATTTGATTTTACAGACTTACCACCTTTTGAAAGTAGATTTGTCGATATTGTTTTAAATGTAAACGATCCAACGGAGACACCACCTGTAAATATTGATGATGTATTAACCTTTACAAGTGATATCGTTATAGACCAGGCAGAAGAAACTCCAGACGATAATACATTTGAATACAATGAGATTGTGACAGGATCTTTTGATCCTAATGATATTACGTGCTTGCAAGGTGATGTTGCACCTTCTACGCTTATAGGTGACTATTTACATTATGTCATAAATTTTGAAAACACGGGAAATGCTGAAGCACAAAACGTTGTAGTCACGACACAAATTGATCCAGCAGATTATGATGTGAATACATTACAAATTTTAAATACGTCTGACGATATGAGTATTAGTATTACCAATAATCTTGTAGAGTTTATATTTGAAAATATTAATCTCACCTCAGGAGGGCATGGTAATATACTGCTTAAAATTAGAACTAATAATGATCTGGTAACGTCAGATTTTGTAGCAGCAGATGCAGATATTTATTTTGATTTTAATTTTCCGATTACTACAAATACAGCAAATACTACATTTGAAACACTTTCTGTAGATGAATTCTCAACAGAGCAGGTAGTTAGCTTATATCCAAATCCAAGTGATTCGGTTGTCACGATAAAGGCTACTTCTATGATACAAAATGTGAAGATATATGATGTACAAGGAAGAGCAATCTTGTCTACAGAAGCAAACAATCAAACAGCAACTATAGATATTTCTCAATTTGCAAACGGGATGTACTTCTTAGTGATCAAAACAGATATAGGAGAAGTCACCAAGCGGGTTTTAAAGAAATAAAGATTTAGTTAGGTTAAGTTAGGATGTAAAAAACGAGTGCTGTTATGGCACTCGTTTTTTTATGGTTTAGATTTTAACCCGGATTATGCAATAGAAAATCTATTACGGTCTGAAACTACTGCAAAATAATACGCTTCACTCTATTTATCAATCTGACCATAGCGGTGCTATGCTGAAATTGATAAAACATTTTATTTTATGGCATTTTCAAACCTCATCACGAAGTTCTATTGCATAATCTGGGTTTAATGTTGCTGTATACGCTTTCGCGAAAGCGTACTATGCGTCAATAATAGTATTAAATGTAGCACTAGGTCTCATCGCAGCAGTTGTTTTTTTACTGTCTACGTGGTAATAACCTCCTATATCCATAGGGGATCCTTGTGCATTATTTAATTCATCTATAATAGTTTGTTCTTTTGCTGCCAGTGCGTCTGCTAATGGTGCAAATTCATTTTTAAGATCTTGATCTATATTTTGAGAAGCAAGTTCCTGAGCCCAATACATAGCAAGATAAAAATGACTTCCTCTATTATCCAACTCATGTACTTTACGAGACGGAGACTTCTTATTTGCTAAGAATTTTATAGTAGCCTCATCAAGTGAATCAGCAAGTACAGATGCACGTTTGTTATTAGTAGCTTCAGACGTATGTTCTAAAGACACGGCAAGTGCTAAAAATTCTCCAAGAGAATCCCAACGTAGGTGACCTTCTTTTAAAAACTGTTGGATGTGCTTTGGAGCAGATCCACCAGCGCCAGTTTCAAATAACCCACCACCATTCATAAGAGGAACGATAGAAAGCATTTTTGCACTTGTACCTAATTCTAAAATAGGGAAGAGGTCTGTATTATAATCTCTCAATACATTTCCAGTCACAGAGATAGTATCTTCTCCTTTTTTAATTCGCTCTAATGTATAACGCGTCGCTTCTACAGGAGACATGATTTGAATATCAAGTCCTTCTGTATTGTGGTCTTTAAGATATAGGGTTACTTTCTCTATTAACTGAGCATCATGCGCTCTATTTTTATCTAACCAGAAAATAGCAGGCGTTTGCGTAGCCTGTGCTCTCTTTACAGCTAGTTTTACCCAGTCCTGAATAGGAGCATCTTTTACTTGGCACATTCTCCAGATATCACCCGTTGAAACTGGGTGCTCTAAAAGTGTGTTTCCTTGATCATCAATAACAGCTACGGTTCCATTAT
>JBLHOX010000279.1:0-4956 GCA_047623725.1 Dokdonia sp.
TTTTCTATCTCATCTGAGTACACTATAATTTAAATTCTTTAGGCTCTTTTTAAGTTATAATTGGTGTTACGTTAAACCCACACCTCTCTTGAAGGTTTTCATCATTCGGAATTTTAATAAAAAAGGGATAAATTGAGTACTTCATCAATACAAAAATGTACTTCATCGATGAAATACACAATTCTCACTATCGACGAATAGACGAAATACACAAAATTCTACTGAAAATGTTAAAATTGTGAGTATTTGATCGAAAAAAAGGGTCACTTCATCGTTTGCTTTAAGAATCTCTTTATTTTTATATCACCCAAATCAAGTAACAACATGAAAAATCTTACTATTCTAGCGTTCGCTTTATTAGTTTCTTTTGTCACTATGGCTCAAATTACTCCCGTTGAAAAACAGGCGTTAGTTGATATCTATACGCAGACCAATGGTGATTCTTGGACCAACTCTTGGGACATAGAAAAATCTCCAAAATCTTGGAAAGGTGTTATTATCTTAAATAATAAGGTAATTGCTTTAACCCTTACTGATAATAATCTTACAGGAACATTACCAGAAAGTATTGGGAACTTAGCAAACTTGAAAGTTTTAAACCTACACAAGAATAATATAGTAGGAGCAATTCCTCAATCTATTACGACTATTAAAGGTTTGAAAGTTTTAAATATATCTTTTAATAAATTAGAAGGTACACTTCCTAAAAGTATAACAAATCTTGCAAGCTTAGAATATTTAGATTTATTCTTCAATAATATAACTGGAGAGTTACCAAAGGATTTAGGAGCACTAACAAATCTTAGAAGATTAAGTTTATATAGCAATAACTTTTATGGTCAGCTTCCGGCATCTATTGAGAATTTAAAGAAATTACGTGACATACAAATCAGTAGTAATAATTTTGAAGGAAGTTTGCCATTCGGTATTGCTTCTTTAGATTCACTTAAAAAATTAAGCATTTTTGATAATAACTTTTCTGGAAATTTCCCTGATGTATTAAATACATTCAATCTTCAAGAGTTAGCATATCAAAACAATAAGTTCAATACAGATACAATGATCGCTGTAAGCGACGATTAAGACATCCAAATACTAGTCGTAAGCTAGTATACTTTACCCCAAATCTTTATTTAGATTTAGTTAAGAGCCTCTTTTTAGAGGCTTCTTGCTTTTATAATTGGTATAAAATGTGGGTTATATTTCTAAACTTCCCTTCCCTTCTCTTATGAGTATAGGTTCGCCACTTGTAAGATCAATCACCGTAGAAGGAATGTTATCACCATACCCTCCATCTACAACCACATCTACTAGATCGCCCCATTTTTCATAAATAAGTTCAGGATCGGTCATATATTCTACCACCTCATCTTCATCATAAATAGACGTAGACACGATAGGATTTCCTAAAACATCAATAATCGTCGTCGTTATTAAGTTATCAGGAACTCTAATCCCTACTTCCTTTTTCTTTTTAAAAACGGTTGGTAAAGTATTATTTCCAGGTAAGATAAATGTGTATGGGCCTGGCAGTGCTCTTTTAAGAAGTTTAAAAGTAGCGGTGTCTATTTGTTTTACGTAATCCGAAAGATTGCTTAGATCTTTACACACAAAAGAGAAATTTGCCTTTGCAAGTTTGACTCCTTTGATTTTAGCCACACGCTCTAAAGCTCTGTTATTTGTAATATCACACCCTAAAGCGTATACCGTATCACTAGGGTAAATAATCAATCCTCCGCCTCGTACAATAGAGACAATACGCTCTATATCCCTAGGGTTAGGATTCTCTTCATATATTTTAATAAATTCTGCCATATAGCTCAATAAGAACGCAGTAAAGTTATGAAAAAAGTGGTCCGCTTTCGCGAAAGCGTATAAAACATATTACACCTATATATATTATACGTTTATCTTAAAAAGAACCCGTTGTGCACTTAGGAATAGATACCATGAAAAACAGTTGGAAGTTGAAATTTTCACCTCAACCCTAGCAGAGGCAAAGAAATAATATGTATGTACAACTAGTTGTCAAGTGATTAACAATTAAGTCTTACGTCTTATGTCTAAAAGCGAAGCGGTCTTATGTCTTAGTCGGGCACTACTAAAAAAGGGTACACTAATTGATAAAGAATAAAAATCGTATCGTTAAGACATACGCAATCCATCCATATAAACGTTATACTAAAAAACAACCAATGAAATATCTGCCTCTCTTTTTAATTGCTATTGGCTTTTCTATTACACTATCTAGCTGCACATCTTCTGACGATGAGATCACAACAGATAATACAACAGTCATTATTGATGAGCCCGCATTAGAAGCAGTGGTCTTTACAGATGTCTCTTATGGTGATGACCCGCAACAAGTATATGATCTGTATTTACCAGAAGGCAGAACGACAGATGCTACCAAGGTGGTGGTACTTATACACGGAGGTGGTTGGACGTCTGGTGATAAAAGCGATATGGCGCCAACGGTTGCTTTTATGCAAACATTTCATCCAGATCATGCGATTCTAAATGTGAATTACGCATTAGCAGCACTTCCAAATACACCGGCATTTCCAAATCAATATGTAGATATCCAAACCATTATCAATCAAGTTACAGAGCAGCGTGAAGAATTACACATCTTACCAGAATTTGGAATGATAGGCGCAAGTGCTGGAGCACACCTAGCCATGATGTATGATTATGTGTATGATACCAATGATCAAGTAAAATTTGTCATTGATATTGTAGGGCCTAGTGATTTTACAGATCCATTTTATGCAAATGACCCTAACTTTAGTATTGCACTTAGCGTATTTGTAGATGAAAGTCAGTTTCCAGAAGGGACGGATTATGCGGTAGCTAATAGTCCTGCATTTCAAGTAACCGCAAGTAGCAGTCCTACCCTACTTTTTTACGGAAATCAAGATCCGCTAGTGCCACTTACCAACGGAATGCGATTAGATAGCAGTTTAAACACAAGTAATATAGATCACTTATTTACCGTATACCAAGGAGGTCACGGTAATGATTGGAGTGAAGAAAGCACCTTGGATTTAGCGTTAAAATCAAGCGAGTATATAGATACCTATCTCCCGATCGTTATTCAATAATTTTAAGCTTTGCAAAACGCAATAATAGCTTTTTCAAACCACCATTCTGAAAATTGATTTCAGCTTTTTGATCTTGTCCTTTTCCATCAAGGCCTTCTACAATACCACGTCCAAAACGAATATGCTCTACAATCGTTCCTTTTGTTAAAGCGCCTACCACATTAGATTCTGGCGCATCATTAGCCTCTGTAGGTTTTATCTTTCGGAGTTTACGTAATTGATCGCCGGTAGGAGTTCCTACACTTGGCGGAGCGCCACTTACAGGCTTCTTTAAACGCAATTTACTCTTATCTACATCCCCAAAGATATCCGTATCCATTAACGGCTTGTAGCGATAGCTTTGCATAGGTGTTTGATAATCCAAATACTTATCATCGATCTCTTCTATAAAACGACTCGGTTCTGCTTCTACCAGTTTTCCCCATCGATAGCGAGATTCTGCATACGTAAGATACGCCTGCTTCTCGGCACGTGTTAATGCCACATAAAACAAACGACGCTCTTCTTCCAGTTCGCTACGCGTATTCATACTCATCGCACTTGGAAAAAGATCCTCTTCCATCCCTACGATATATACAAACGGGAATTCCAATCCTTTAGCTAAATGAATCGTCATCAAGGCCACACGATCTTCATCTCCTTTGTCATTATCCAAATCGGTAGCAAGTGCCACATCCTCCATAAACTCTGCTAGAGATCCTGTAGTATCTGCCATTTGCTTTTGCTCTTCTACAAAATCACGCATCCCGTTAAGAAGCTCTTCTATATTTTCTATACGTGCAATTCCTTCGGGCGTTCCATCTTTTTTAAGCTCTTGAATAAGTCCCGTTTTTTTAGCAACCATTTCCGCCATTTCAAAAGCATCACTACTCTCATTTAAGGCCTGAAAACTTTTAATCATGGTGACAAAGTTGGCTAACCTCGTTTGCGTCCCACGATTAATATTCATGGATGGTCCTAACTGCTCTATTTTTTCCATTACCTCAAAAATAGAACGGCTATAATGCTTGGCTGCCACGATCAACTTATCAACAGTCGTACCGCCTATACCACGTGCCGGAAAATTTACGACACGCCTAAGCGCTTCTTCATCCTTTGGATTAATAATCAAACGTAAATAGTAAATGACATCTTTAATCTCTTTACGTTGGTAAAAAGACAATCCCCCATAAATACGATACGGGATATCACGTTTACGTAAGGCATCCTCCATCGCACGCGATTGTGCATTGGTACGATATAAGATCGCAAAATCACCATTCATTAATTGGTGATTCATTCTATTTTCAAAAATACTAGACGCTACATAACGCCCTTCTTCCCCATCATTAATACTTCTATGCACAACAATCTCTCCTCCATCATCATTAGACGTCCAAACCGTTTTATCAAGTCGTGTTTTATTCTTTTCGATCACAGAGTTGGCCGCCTCCACAATATTCTTAGTAGAACGATAATTTTGCTCTAGACGATACATCGCTACATTCTCGTAATCCTTCTGGAAATTCAGAATGTTATTAATGTTTGCGCCTCTAAAAGCATAAATACTCTGAGAATCATCCCCAACCACACAGATATTCTGAAAACGATCTGAAAGTGCTTTTACAATCAGATACTGACTGTGATTCGTATCCTGGTACTCATCAACCAATATATACTGAAAACGATTTTGGTATTTTGCCAGTACTTCTGGAAAACGATTTAAGAGTTCGTTAGTACGTAATAATAAATCATCAAAATCCATCGCACCTGCCTTAAAACAGCGATCTACATACTCTGCATAAATTTCTCCCATACGCGGGCGTTTTGCCATCGCATCGTCTTCTACAAGGACTTTATCATTAAGATACGC
>JBLHOX010000280.1:0-4922 GCA_047623725.1 Dokdonia sp.
CCAGTTATTTACAGGATTTAGCAGATGGTGCTAGTTACGCCATTCATAGATAAAATACTTTAATAATAAAACAACACTAAAGTATTAATCATGATAGTAGCTATTTAAAAGTGATACTAACGCGCTAGTTATTATCACTTTTTTTATGTCAAAAATGATAAATCTACTTCATTAGTTTCTTTGCTAGTTGATAACACAATATGACTTTGTACATTTCCTAAATAAGGAAGTAAAGTCAGTTTGGAGATAATAAACTTTTCATACGCTTCGATATCTTCAACTACGAGTTTGAGTAAATAATCAAACCCACCACTTACACGATGACATTCTACTACCTCAGGAAAGTCATTAATTTCTTTTACAAATTTCTCAAGATAACTTCGTGTGTGACCTTGCAAAGAAATAGCGATAAAAACGGTCTGTTTAAGGCCAATTTTTTTGACATTTAACCGTGCCGAATACCCTTTAATCAATCCTTCTTTTTCAAGTTTTTTAATCCGCTCAAAAATAGGTGTCGTAGACTTTCCTAACTTTTGAGATAATGATTTTACAGTTTGATTAGAATCTTTTTGTAATAGATCTAATAGTTTTTGATCAGTGATATCTAGTTTCATGACGAATAGTTTCTGTTTTTGTAAGCAAAGAGAATCAAATATAGAATAATATTCTTTTTTAATAATAAAAATAGAATAATATTCTACAATTAGATTATAAGGCAGGGCATACTACTTTTTTTAGATAGTTTATTAGTATTTTTAAATAGTTATAAATTATAATGTAAATGACAGAAGATCAGCTTTTGATGCCTAAAATGGGCGAAAGTATAACCGAAGGAACCATATTAAACTGGCTTGTTGCAGAAGGAGCTTCCTTTGAAGAAGGAGATATCCTAGTAGAAGTAGCTACAGATAAAGTTGATAATGAAGTGCCTGCTCCATCTTCGGGAGTGATGAAAAAGCATCTTTTTGAGCCCAACAGTATTGTTGCTGTAGGAGTTGCCATCGCAAACTATGAAGCAATAGAAGGGACAGCTACTTCTGAGAGTAATCAAAAAGAAACCTCAATAACAGCAAAGCTAGACATTCCTACCAAGAAAATCACGAAGAAGGCACTTGCAAAATCGAAGCCCACAGCAGTTCAGAATGCAGGGTTTACCGTGCCAGATGGAACCCCATTTGTGAGTCCTCTTATTAAGAGTATCGCACAGCAACAGCATATTTCTTATGAAGAACTCGCTCGTATACCTGGCACAGGGAAAGACGGTCGTCTTCGTAAGAGTGATCTGATGCAATACATAGAAGAAGGGCGCCCTTTTCAATTTGCACAACCCGTTGCTCAAGCAGACCCTACAGCCTATAGAATCCCACAATTAAAACTTGATAAAGGAACTGGGAAAATAGTTGAGATGGATCGTATGCGCCAGATGATAGCAGATCATATGGTGTATAGTAAACATACAAGTCCGCATGTAACGGCCTATGTTGAAGCAGATCTTACAGAACTTGTCGCGTGGCGTAACGCAAATAAAATACCCTTCTTAGAAAAGCATGGTCAAAAACTAACTTTTACACCGCTGTTTGTACAAGCGGTGGCAAAAGCAGTAAAGGATTTTCCGATGATTAATGTGTCTGTAGATGGTTCTAATATCATCGTAAAAGAACATATTAATATAGGAATGGCAACCGCATTACCTTCGGGGAACCTTATTGTTCCTGTAGTGAAAGATGCCGATCAAAAAACACTTTTAGAAATTGCAACAGATGTCAATAGATTATCAGGACTTGCTAGAGAAAATAAGTTAAGTGGCGATGATATAAAAGGAAGCACCTTTACCATAAGTAATGTTGGAACCTTTGGAAGTATCATGGGGACACCTATTATCAACCAACCAGAAGCAGCCATACTAGCGACAGGAATTATAAAGAAAAGAGCAGAAGTTATGGAGCGCCCTGAGGGTGATACCATAGAGATTAGACAGATGATGTATCTATCATTAAGTTTTGACCACCGTATTGTAGATGGGTATTTAGGAGGTAGTTTCTTAAGACGAATTGCAGATAACCTAGAACAGTTTGATGTAAATAAGACATTTTAGAAACAAGACCCACGAAACAAGACATACATGAAGAGGCATAATTTTAAAAAATTACACATTTGGATGGAAGCAATGGACTTGATTGATAGTAATTATAAAATAACGAGCAGTCTTCCAGATTTTGAAAAATTTGGATTAAGAAGTCAGATGAATCGTTGTGCTGTTTCTGTTGCTTCAAATATTGCTGAGGGTACAAGTAAAAGAACAGATAAACATTTTATCCAATTCTTAGAGAATAGTCTTGGATCTGCATTTGAGTGGGAAACACAACTAATAATTTGCTCCCGTCAAGGCTTTATTAAAGAAAAAATATTTATTGAATTACAAGATAACGTCCAAAAAATTCAGAGTAAAAGTTCAAATTTTATAGACGCACTAGGTGATAAAAATTAAAGAAAATATCGTGTTTCGTGTCTCTTGTCTCAAAAAATCAATTTAATAGCATATATCCTACCATGAATATAACAATAACGAAGACTACAGCGTCAAGAATAGATAGTATCGATTTTGATAACATTCCGTTGGGACGCACTTTTACAGATCATATGTTTATTTGTGAGTATACCGATGGACAGTGGCAAGACCCAAGAGTAACGCCTTTGGAGCTTATTCCTACACATCCTGCTGCGATGGCATTACATTATGGACAAGCTATTTTTGAAGGCATGAAGAGTACGCTTTCGCGAAAGCGGGAACCTCTTTTATTCCGTCCAGAAGAAAATGCGTCGCGTCTTAATGCCAGTGCGCGTCGTATGGGGATGCCAGAATTTCCAGAAGATCTTTTTGTAGAAGGATTAAAAGCCCTTGTCGATGTAGAGCAAGTATGGATTCCTCCTGCAGATGGCAGTGCGCTTTATTTAAGACCCTTTATGTATGCCGATGAACCTTTTATAGGAATGAGAGCAGCCACAAGTTTTAAGTTTATTATTATCGCATCACCAGCGGGTCCTTTTTTTAGTAAACCCGTAAGGTTATGGGCAGAACGTGATTATATACGCGCAGCAACTGGTGGAACTGGAGAAGCAAAAGCAGCAGGGAATTATGCAGCAGCGATCAGACCTACAGAAATAGCAAAATCTAAAGGATACGATCAAGTACTTTGGCTAGATGCACAGGAACGCAAATATATTCAGGAAGTGGGAACGATGAACATCTTTTTTAAGATCAACGGACAGTTTATTACCCCTAATCTTGACGGATCGGTACTTCACGGGATTACAAGAAAAAGTGTCATGGATCTTTTAAAGCATAAAGGATACACCGTAATCGAGCGGCCTATTACGATAGATGAAATATATGAAGCGTCTCAAAATGACACGCTAGAAGAGGCTTTTGGTACAGGTACTGCAGTAGGTATCGCTTATATCCAAGAGATTGGTTGGGGAGATGATATACTTAAAGTATCGGAAACATATCCGGTAGGAAAAGAAATTAATGATACACTTAATGCTATAAAAACAGGAGCAGAAGAAGATGTGTTTGGATGGATGACTCCTGTAAAAGCAAAAGAATTAGCATAAAAATACGTAATAGTACATTCTAGTTTAGTTGGTTATAAATATGAATAAAGAGATACTTAAAAAAGGGTTTAAAAATCTATGTACAGCAAAGGCAATGACCGAGTTGTATGAAGATAATTTTAAAGTAGTTTCAAAATATGTGCACGCCACAAGTCGTGGTCATGAGGTGATTCAAACGGCTATAGGAATGCAACTGCTTCCTCAAGATTATGCATTCCCATATTATCGTGATGATGCGATGCTACTTGCCATAGGAATGACACCGTATGATTTGATGTTGCAAGTACTCGCAAAAAAAGACGATCCTTTTTCTGCTGGACGCACCTATTATTCGCATCCTAGTTTAAAAGACGACGATAAGCCTAAAATACCACATCAGAGTAGCGCTACAGGAATGCAAACCATCCCTGCAACGGGAGTTGCTCTTGGCTTTCATTACAAAGAGGGGTATTCAACGATTCAGGAAAAAGGAGATAATACGACGTTTGCGAATCCTCCTATAGGAGATAGAGGGTTTGTAGTCTGTTCTTTAGGAGACGCATCCGTTACCGAAGGAGAAATTGCCGAAGCCTTCCAAATGGCAGGTTTAAAGCAGCTTCCTATACTATACCTTGTTCAGGATAATGGTTGGGATATTAGCGCAAATGCTGCCGAAACCAGAGCACAAGATGCCTATGAGTACGCGCGTGGTTTTAATGGATTGGAAGCAGTAACGATCGATGGAACCGATTTTGAAGAAAGTTATAACACGCTACAAGAGGTGATTCATAAAATAAGAACCGAACGCAGGCCATTTCTTGTGCATGCAAAAGTGCCTTTGCTGAATCATCATACCTCCGGTGTCCGTATGGAATGGTATCGTGACGATCTGGAAGAAGCCCGTAGTCGTGATCCGTATCCAAAGATGTTACAGTTACTATTGGATACTGGAGTTACTCAAATAGAGATTGATGAAATAATCGCTTTCGCGAAAGCGGAAACAGAAGAAGCTTTCTCAAGAGCACAACAAGCCGAAGACCCAAAACCAGAAGATCTTTTTACCCATGACTTTGCTCCAACACCCGTTACTGAAGAAGTAGGAGAACGATCCCCAAAAGACGGAGAACACGTGGTGATGGTAGATTGTGCCTTGTTTGCTATCGAAGAATTAATGCGTAAACATCCCGAATGTTTGATGTATGGACAAGATGTAGGCGGACGATTAGGGGGTGTTTTTAGAGAAGCAGCAACACTGGCTCAAAAGTTTGGAGATAATCGTGTGTTTAACACCCCTATTCAAGAAGCGTTTATTGTAGGCTCTACCGTTG
>JBLHOX010000281.1:0-4890 GCA_047623725.1 Dokdonia sp.
CAAACGAAAACGCTAATTTTATCTTTGGTCCTAATCCAGGGCTTCCAGCAGCTGGTAGTTTTACCAATGGTTGGGCATTAGACCTACCGGCAGTATTACGATTTACAGCGACTATTACGTATCCAGATGGATGTGTCGATATTGCAACTGTAGATGTCAGTTTTGATTTGTTTGGTGGTGGAGGTTTTGATCTAGATCGCACAAGCAATGACAATAATTTATTGATCTATCCTAATCCAGTAAATGATGTACTTCAAATTCAAAATGAAACAGAACGTCATATCCAAGCCTTAGAAATCATAGAGTTATCAAAAGGAACTAGCGTTAAAAAGGAAATAATTAACTCTACTAATAAAAACATCGAAATGAATGTTAAAGGCTTAAAAGTAGGGCTATACATTCTTATTATTTACAACGAAAAAGGGAATATTATTTCTCAAGAACGATTGTTAATCAACAAATAGATTAAAAAACAACACGCATACAAAAGGCTTTTATAAAGAGAAAGGCCTTTTTTCAGTTCTTATTTGAGAAAATCAAATGCTTTTTGCTTGTAACTAGTGCCAATAGGTATTTCAATCGAACCTATTTCAATATCATTATAGGTATGCGCAGAAATGACATGACTATTAACTAAATAAGATCTATGAACTCTTAAGAATTGATCCTTGGGAAGTTGATCTTGAAAACTAGTCAGAGTCGTTTTTACAAGTAATGATCTATCAGTCAGGTGAATTCTCACATAATCTTTAATACTATCTACATATAGGATGTCATCATAAACAACACGGTAGTTTTTTTTATTGGCTCTTACATAGATATGTTTTTGTACGATATCCGATTTTTGAGTAGTCTGGATGGATGTAGTTTATTTAATCTGAGATTTAAATTTGTTTATAGCCTTAAAAAAGCGATCAAATGGGATGGGTTTTACCAAGTAATCTACGACATCAAATTCATAGCTTTCTATTGCATAATCTATGTGTGCCGTTGTAAAAATAACTTTCGGAGGATTTTTAAGCGATCTTAAAAATTCAATCCCCGTAATTTTAGGCATTTGTATATCTAAAAATAGTAGATCAATCGTTTCTTCTTCAATAATTTTTAAAGCTCGTATGGCATTATTACAACGACCAATGATCTCAAAATCTTCAAATTGATCGAGATAGTTTTCGATGATTTCTATCGCTAGAGGCTCATCATCTACAATAAGGCATCTAGTTTTCATGACTACTCCTATTTAAATTAATATTCAAAATTACTTCATACGATGTAGCATCTTCTACGACTTGGTAATCATAATTATTTGGATATAATAAATCTAATTGTTTTTTAATATTTTGCCCACCTATCCCCTTTCTAATCTTCTCTTCAGGGTTGTCATTTTCTTTAGAATTGAACACCTTAAAATTGAGTTTCCCTTCTATTTCTAATAATTTCATCCTAATTACTGGAACTTCTGTAGCACCGCTAGCTCCATGTTTAAAAGCATTCTCAATAATAGATAGTAAAATTAAAGGCGCGATCATGGCATCTTCATTAGCGATTTCTTTTGTAAAATGAATATTTAAATTGTCACCATAACGAAGCTTTTCTAACGCAATGTAATTCTCTAATAGTTTAATTTCATTAACAATAGAAACATATGTATCACTGCAACGATATAAAACATACGTGAGCATTTCTGAAAGCTTTAAGATAGCGTCTGGAGCTAGGTCTGATTTCTTCAACGTTAACGCATAGACATTATTGAGGGTGTTTAATAGAAAATGAGGGTGTATTTGCGTTTTTAGAAAGTTTAACTCTGACGTCGCTTTTTCTTTTTCCAATGCATCCATCTCACTTTTTACTTGACTTCGTTGCTTTATTAACTTAATAGTAGCCATAAGAAAAGGTGCCAGATATACAGCCAAAAGGTAATTACGTGCTAAGCGATCAATACGACTTGCTATGCTCCACATATAGTCTAACGAAGGGGCTTTCTCAATACCTAAATAAGGTTCTGCCAAATAAATTGTAAATACCCTTCCCAAAAAGGTAAAGAGGTACATACTTGCTAGTAAAGAGATAAAAAAGGACACATACTTCTTCTTGTAAGCAAGCTTTGGTAATTGATAATATGCTAATAGATACGCCGCTAAAATGATAGAAGGCAAAAGCGCTAACGTAAAAACCAACACCACCTTAAAATCATGTCCTGCATATAAAAAAACTTGTGATTGTAATAACAAGATTGCACACCAAAACATAACATGTGTAAGCGGCCTGTTCTTTAATATGTTATCTATTATGGAGAGTCTATCGTTCATATACTAAAGAACTAAAATGACACTATACACTTTAATAATTTTGATTAGTAGACAAATACAGCTAAAATAAAGGGCAATCGGCACCATAAGAAGACGAACAATGATTAACATACTACAAAGCGTATTTATGGGTGATATCTGGCTATTGGTCTACTTTAAAACAATTGCGCAGTACTAAAAATTACATTCGATTCATATTTAAATACTATGATAACTAAAAACACATTTTTAATTGTATTCGTATTCTTTTTAAACCACTTAGGTATTGCTCAGGAAGATCCTCCATCAGCAACGTTCCTATCCAATAGTACAAATAAGGCACATCCATTTTATGGTATATTCATAAAAAAGGATGTCAAGTATATGAGTTGGCTATACTTTCATTGCAAAGGGTTAAGCGATACAAACAGCTTAAAAACACCAATGAATAGCTCCTTAATCTTTAGCATAAAACAAGAGGACGCTATCGGTATAGATACCATATCAAACTGTGTGTATCCTAAATTGTATGAAGATGAAAGAGAACAAGAATGGCAAAGTGAAACCCCTCTTTATGGCAGTTTTCCTAGCTATATAAATTTTCATCTTAAGAATGATCCTCAAACAACAGCTACTATCGAGCTGTCCATTCACCGAGAGTCATCAGCGATTCACATGTATGTATTGACAGAAGAAGGAGATTTGGTGTCCACTATTACTGATAAAACACTTACTCAAGGAAGTCATACGTTGTCCTGGGATACTCATGATATAAAATCGGGTACGTATTTGTTATTTACCGAAATCGATAGCCAGGTAACCATTCACTCTATAGCGGTTGAAAAGAATTGGTTGGCAAATATTTTTAGCCGAAATAAAGAAGTTTGGCGTCCAAGAAAAACCATAAAATTCAGTTTTGAATCATCAGATGTACCAACGCCCGAAGAACGAGAATTCCACTATGTCTTAAAGAATAGATTTGGCACATCGTTTGGCGTTAATCTATTAGCGGAATCCAAAGTAAAAATTAAATTATATACGATCAAGGGAGATTATATTTCAACAATAAATGACGGGAAATTGAGTGCCGGAGCATCTGAATTTCTACTAGATACACATATAGAAAAAGCAAGTTGGTATTTAGTCAAGCTTACTATTAACGATAAAATAACACACAGTAAACTAAACATAAAGAAATGAAAAGATTACTCCTTTTAACATACATAATTAGCAGTGTTTTGTACGGACAAAATGCTACTAATGACACCATAAGCGCCTCTGAAATAAGTAATAACTTACTTAAGGAATTGGTGATCAAACATAAAGCAACAGGTGTCGTTGCTGGCATTTCTCAAGGAGATACTATTCTCTGGAAATCGAGTTACGGCTATATGGATCTAAAGAATCATAAAAAAGCAAATACCGAAATGCGTACAAGGATTGCATCTATCTCAAAACCGATGACTGCTATTGCTGTGATGCAATTGTTTGAAAAAGGATTGATACAACTTGATGAACCTATTCAAACCTATATCAAAGAATTTCCTAGTGTATCAACAAATAAGATCACCATTAGACACGTACTCAATCATACTTCTGGTATAAAAGGGTACGCTTCCGCGAAAGAAACCGAAACCCGTAAAAATTATAGTACGCTAACGGAAGCTATGAACTTTTTTAAAGACCGAGAGTTACATGCAGAACCTGGAGAGGAATATAACTATACAACCTATGGATATGTGGTTTTGGGAGTCTTAATAGAACGAGTATCTGGAGAGAGCTTTGAAGATTATATGATAAAAAATATTTGGAAAAAAGCAGGTATGAACAATACTGGAGTAGAACACAATGGAGAAACGTATGAAAATAAAACTCAATTATATGCCAAAAGAAAAAACGGTAAAGTGAAACATGTAAAAAAAGGGAATAACCTCAGTAACCGTGTTCCAGGAGGTGGATTTTACTCCACAGTAAATGATATGCTAAAGTTTGGGCAGGCTGTTATAAATAATACGCTGATCAAAGAGGAAACCTTGAAGATGATGTTTGAGGATAATGGCCTTAAAAAAGAAGGGAACCCCATTGGATTAGGTTTATATATGTATGGAGGTCAGCCTAATCCAGAAGAAGTACTTGGTCATAGTGGAGAGCAAACTGGCGTTTCTTCACAACTATTCATAATACCATCACAGCAAAAAGTAATCATAGTACTTTGTAATACTTCTGGTGTGTGGGGTGAAACCGTTGGGACTGCAGTTAAGATTCTTAGAGCTCATAAGAAAAAAGAATAGTATAAATAGCTGTTTATACTATAACTTTTAATCATTTAATTGCTCTACTTCCTTAAGCATCTTATCCAATTGGGCTCTATTGTACCATTTGCCCTTAAGCATAACACCATCAATAGTCTGGGTATTACTTATGTCTTCTAGAGGGTTTTTATTAAGTAATACCATATTGGCATTTTTACCTTCTGAAATGGTTCCTTCTTGAGCTATGGAGTTTAAGTATTTTGCAGGGGTAATCGTGCTAGCTTTTAAGGCTTCATAGGGTGTTAAGCCTGCTTCGGTCAAAAATTGTAATTCTTTATGTAGTGAAAATC
>JBLHOX010000282.1:0-4887 GCA_047623725.1 Dokdonia sp.
CTTCTGGATGGCCTAGTTTTACAGAGCCTATAAAAGACAATGTGATTCGTTTTAATAAAGATACCTCTCTGGGAATGATCCGTGTAGAAACGACATGTAGTACGTGTGATGCTCATTTGGGGCATGTTTTTCCTGATGGACCAGCACCTTCTGGACTTAGGTTCTGTATTAACTCAGAAGCTATAAAGCTGCGTTTATAAGACAATAACGCTTTCGCGAAAGCAAAAAGAAGAAACATAATAATGCACACAAAATTGGTCACTTTTGGAGGAGGCTGTTTCTGGTGTAATGAAGCTATTTTTCAGGAAGTAAATGGAGTCGTAGGAGTAACGTCGGGATATAGCGGAGGAACCACAGATTACCATCCATCCTATGTGGAAGTATGTTCAGGAATCACAGGTCATGCCGAAGTTATTCAAGTAGAGTATGATGCTGATATCATTCTTTTTGAAGAACTACTCGTTATATTTATGACAACGCATAACCCAACACTTCTTACTCAAAAAAAAGAATCACAATACAGATCTATTATCTTTTATGAGAATACAAGAGAGAAAGCTATAATAGATTTGGTGCTTTCTGAATATCAAACATTTTTTGATAAACCCTTACGTACGGAAGTAAAAAAATATGAATCCTTTTTTAAAGCCGAAGAAGAGCATCAGCAGTATTATAAATTAAATAAAGAGTCTCGTTATTGTGTCGCAGTAATTGAACCTAAACTTGTTAAATTTAGAAGGAGACATAACACTAAAGTAAAAGCGATAACTTAATCGCTTTTAAAAATAACATATGCAAATATCACTATATCAGTAACCTGAATTTTAACTACAGCTTTTTGTAAGGTAAAATGTGTAAGAGAAATAGAAAAATGTGTAATAAAAATAGAAGACTCACAAATTACCTTTGTCTTTATAAAAATGAATCACTATTAAAATATATAAATGATGTTAAAGAATTTAATTTTAATACCGGTTATTATAATTTTTGGGTTTATAAATCCTGACAACACAACTATAGAATCTAGTAAAAAAGAGATTTCTAAAGAATCACAAGAAGAAATTTTGATGTTCAATCAAATTATACAGATAAAATTAGAACAAGCTGCTGCCTTAGATGAAAAAGCAACTATTTTATTTGCTCATAACCCAGATTCTAAAGAAGGGAATGAGCTTAAAAGTGAAGCGACTCTTTATCGCGCAATGACATTAAAATATCAAGCAGCAATTGCCTGTAGAATGCTATAAAAGCATCTTATTTTGTCTAAGAGATAAGACTCGTTATATTAAACTATTGTTATAAAGCAAGCATATAGCGTCTCTCATTTACAGAACCTATAAACGTAGTATAGTGGAAAAAGACAAGCCTTCTGCCGATCTTAAATTTGGCTATTTGCCGAGAGTTCATAAAGACACCTTTACAAAAGATACCAATCGCTATGTTTTGCGAAGAGGTTTTCCAGACTTTCCTAGTTGCCCTTTTGGTGGAGATTTTTCAATGCTTGGTTATGATACAAAACAAAATATATACGTGTGGTTGTCAAAAAGCATTATTAAAAGTAAAGACTTGAATGTGATTCAACATGAGAGTTCTTCTATGGTAAATTAAATACAATTATTAAAAACTAAATTATGGAAAATTTTAAAAAAGCATATATCGCAGGCGGATGTTTTTGGGGAATGGAAGATTTGTTTAGAGTGAGACCAGGTATTAAAAATACCGAAGTAGGATATTTAGGTGGAGAAAATGATCATCCAACCTATAGGAATCATCCAGGTCATGCAGAAGGTGTTGAGATAACATATGATCCAGATAAAACATCATTTAAACGCATTTTAGATTATTTCTTTAGAATCCATAACCCTACAACTATAGATAGACAAGGAAATGATAGAGGGGCGAGTTATCGATCTGCTATATTCTTTCAAAACGAAGAAGAAATTAGTGAGTCAGAAGAGGTTATTAAGCTCGTAAATGATTCAGGTAGATGGGGTGGAAATACCGTTACTATGCTAGAGCCCTTTGAAAAATTTTGGACAGCAGAGCCAGAACATCAAGATTACCTTATTAGAAGGCCTAATGGATATACGTGCCATTTTGAAAGATTCGGTAGTTTTGTTAAAGAGATATAAATCACTGATACAAAAAGATGATGAAAAGATATTTAGTTTTAATAGTACTCGTGTTTTCTTCGTTATCGTTGTATGCACAGCATGAAGGAAACACTACAAAAGGATTAGAGGAAGAAAAACCTGTGATAGAGATTATCACATCAGGTATTTATTCTTCTTCTTTAAAAGACGATGAAAACGCTTATGGCACCGAGATACATGTAACATATTGGCAAAATGAAGAATGGGGAGGTGGATTGTCTTATACCGCAAAGTTTGAGGAAGAAGAAACACTACACGATATAGCACTGCTTGGTAGTTGGAATGTTACCAGATGGATGACGCTCAATGTAGGTCCAAATTTTGGTTTATCTGGAGAAGAAAGAGATTTTGAAGTATCTGCGTACGCAGAAGCAGAGGGCAATATTCGTCTTTCAGAATGGTTTCACTTTGGTCCGATCTCAGGAATTATACTAGGTGAGAATTCAGAAATTATACTAGGAATACATCTTGGATTTGAATTTTAAGATAGGCAAGAATCTAAAACATTTAATTTAATTTCCTTTCTTTGAGTATGAAATTAGAATATGTAGGTTTTAAAGATGAGAGCTCTTTTATAGTGACAAATTTTAATTGTGATCCATCTCAACATTTACTTAAGAAAAAGGGGTGTTATAAAATCGTATGGAGTAATGATAAAGATGTCACTATTGGTATAGATGGATATAGTATCGTTCTTAAAAAAGATCAAATGATTTTTTGCACGCCATTAAACGTCCTAGATATTCCACAAGAAGAAGGTCTTATCGCTATTGTTTTCAACAGAGAGTTTTATTGTATTAGAGATCATGATGATGAAGTTTCGTGTAATGGATTTTTGTTTTTTGGCTCATCTACACCACCAATTATTACATTAAATAAAAAAGACAGGACTTGTTTTGAAGCCGCGTTTTATCTTTTAGAAGAAGAGTTTGAAGAAAAAGATCACATTCAAGGCGAGATGCTTAGGGTGTTGCTTAAAAGAATACTTATAAAATCAAGCAGGCTCATAAGAAAGGGACTTAATGATACTACAATTCCATCTCCTCAACTAGATATTGTTAGGCGCTATAATGTATTAGTCGAAAAGCATTTTAGAGAAAAACATCAGGTTTCAGAATACGCTGAGATGCTACATAAAACACCCAAAACCTTATCTGCTTTATTTAAGAGAATGGGGGATGCACTACCTTTAACGATTATTAATAATCGGATACTACTAGAAGCAAAAAGGCTCCTACTTTATTCTGATAAAACAGCTCAAGAAATTGCATTTGAACTAGGTTATAACGAATCTGGGCATTTTTCAAGATTTTTCAAGAAAGAAGTAGGGATCACTCCTATAAATTTTAGGAAAGCTAAATTTTTATAAACTTTACAGTAACATTTCCAGCTTCTGTTGTTATCACAGAAAAATAGACACCAGTTTTTAAATTTTTCACATCCTCTTCTAAACTGGACGTATTTTGTACTGTTGTTCTTTTTACAATAGTACCTAGTACATCATAGATAGTCATACGTACTTCTTGATAATTTTGTCCTAAGTTTATGGTAAGACGATCTGTTGTAGGATTAGGAAAGAGAGATACGCTTGCCGTAGTAAACTCATCTGTAGCTAGAAACTCATCTGAGATACTCACATTAAAAACAAAATCTACAATCTGATTAAATTCTCCACCATTTTCAAAAGCAAACCCTCCTGGATATGGGTCATTAATATCTACTAAAAGATTTACGGTAACTCCCGGTATTTGAAAGGTAAAAATATCGCCACTTGAGATAGAGAATTCTTCAGCAATATTAATTCGTAAACTTTCTCCAGCAGCATCAAAATTCATAGCTGGAAATTCTTGTGTATAGATGGGATTTCCAGAAACTGTAGCGCCTTCAAAAATTTCTAAAGTTCTCGCTTGTTGTGTGCCACCGCTTCCAGTAATAAATTCAACATATTCTAAGAATCCATCACACTCTGCTGTAAAAGATTGTGCCCAATCAAAATTGTTTTGAGGATCAAAAGATCCTACGTCATTTCCAAAGGTGCATTGTGCCAGTATGGAGGAAGGTGTAAAAGCAATGAAAAATAGAAAGAAGTAAATCGAAGTGTAGTTTTTTATCATAATAATGAAGTGTAGTTATTCTAGTGTAAGTCGTGTCTATGATATATTACTTACATAAATAACAAACAACTCAATCCTTCATTTTCCTACCCAAACAAATGCCTTACAACATCATGTACTTTTGTTACTTTAATGATCGCGATGTTATTTATAAATGAAAAAAGTGTGAATGATTTACGGATACCCGTAAACATCCTACTTCTAAAAAAGCTGTTTTTCTTACTTCATAGCTTAAAGCTATTAATTAGTGAGGTTTTGCCGTAATAAAATGGTCTAAAAGACATAAGTATATTTCTGTGGTTTACGCTATATTTAAAATCGTTAATGAAAAAGAAATCTACTAACGGAGAATTCCTAAAAAGTAAAGAAATAGTATATCATGAAACGACCAGCACTAAAGATTTTGCTCGATGCTATTACTTCTAATATTATATAACGAATGATGGTCGTCAAACGTTTGGGGTTATTTCTTCTTTTCTTAATCGGTGTTCAGGCGAGTTCGTATTCTCAAAAGTTAGATACAGAGGGTGAAGCCATATTGAGTGAACTTATTGATCAATATTATGCATCATCAGATTTTGATTTCAAAGAACAAGTAACGGATAGTATTTTAAACCTCT
>JBLHOX010000283.1:0-4885 GCA_047623725.1 Dokdonia sp.
AATGTAGATTATCTAGGTAAGGTCGCACATGACAGTTATCTGGATGGACTCAAACAAACAGGAATTTCTATAGATCATATTCCTTCTATGTATGGGATGAATCGTATCCTACAAGGAATAGGTTGGGCAGCTGTGGCAGTAGATGGATTTATTCCTCCTAATGCGTTTATGGAATTTCAGGCGTATAAAGTACTCGTTATTGCGAGTGATATACGGCAATTAGAAAACATAGAATATACACCTGCACCCGATATTATTCATGAAGGAGCTGGGCATGCACCTATTATTGCAAGTCCTGATTATGCAGAGTATTTGAGACGTTTTGGAGAGATAGGCGCCAAAGCTATTTCTAGTGCGCATGATATGGATATGTATGAAGCCGTACGTGAGTTATCTATTTTAAAAGAAGCCGAAGGGGTTTCTGAAGAAAAAATCAATCAAGCAGAACAACACGTAGAAGACTTACAAAACAAAAAGGTAGATCCTTCTGAAATTGCCTTAATACGTAATTTACACTGGTGGACGGTTGAATATGGATTGATAGGTACTGTAGAAGACCCGAAAATTTATGGAGCAGGATTACTTTCGTCTATAGGAGAAAGTGCTTGGTGTATGACAGACCAGGTTGAAAAACTTCCGTATACGATCGATGCGATTTATCAGGAATTTGATATTACAAAACCACAACCACAGTTATATGTCACACCTGATTTTGCCTATCTGATGAAAGTATTGGAAGAGTTTGCAAATACAATGGCCGTACGTAAAGGCGGTTGGCGGGGACTTAAGAAATTGATTGAATCAAAACAAATTGGGACGATCGAATTGAGTACAGGGCTTCAAGTAAGTGGTGTTTTTACGCGTATGATTAAAAATGAGGATAATGAGGTTATCTATTTTGAAACCGAAGGAGAAACGGCGCTCGCTTATCGCGAAAAAGAACTCATTGGTCACGGAACCTTGAGACATCACAGCGGATTCAGATCTCCGCTTGGAAAACTTAAAGGCATCAACCTATCTATAGAAAATATGGGGCCTCGTGATTTACAGGCGTATAATTTTTATGATGGGAAACCTATTTCTTTTGAGTTTGAAAGTGGCATCACCGTAGATGGCCTTAACGTAACGGGAATGCGTAACCTTAACGGAAAACTGATGCTTATTCAGTTTACGGGATGTACAGTTACCTATAAAGACGAGGTGTTATTTTCTCCAGATATGGGAGATTTTGACATGGCATTGGGGCAAGACATCTTGTCTGCTTTTGCTGGTGCAGCCGATTATTTATCCTTCAAACTAGAAGAACACGTCGTAAGTTCTACGACGATCAAACACACGCTTTCTGAAACCGAAAAGAAGCTACTAGCACAGTATCAAGAAGTACGTGGCATGAGAGAGGGCAAGAATATTTCCTTGGAACGTTTATCTGCTATTTTTGAGGATGTATGCCGTAATCATTCGAGTGACTGGTTGCTTTCTTTAGAAATATATGAACTTGTATGTACGGATGATACTTTATACGCTACTTCGACGACGCTCAGCACAAGTTTTGCGAAAGCAGTATTAGAACATCTCAATGCATTAAAAGAAACACGTCCCGAAATATCGCATCTTATCAAAAATGGCATCGAACTATTGAAGAATTAATCTAGTAATTCTTCAAAGTCTGTAATACTATTAATGGATTTTGCCTCATACTGCAACGTCCACCCAAGCGAATTGGTGAGAATATAGATTTTATGAAGTTCTGTAATTAATCTATTTTCTGCGTTGGTATACAAACTTGAGACTTCTATTTTCTCCTTAAGCGTATTCATCACTCTAGATTTGATCACATTGTAATCTTCGGCGCCAAAAGGGTTTAATAAATCTTGTTGTATATCATAGTATTGCAGATTAGGATTAATCGTTAATTCTGGTTCTGGAATCTTTATAATATAGACCGTCTTGGTCTCTGAATCTATACGAGTTTCAACCTGACTAAGGTCGTAGGATATGGTTGCTTTTGCATTAGCAACCACCAATGCTTTTTTGGTAGCTGTAAGAATGTCTAAGTAAAATTCTTTGGAATCTTCATAGGTAAATACCTCGGCATACTCGCCTTCGGTGACGATTAGTTTTCCTACATTTTTAAGGGTCTTCTCAATAAGTGCAGAGTGCTCTTCTAATTGCGAGGTATCATCATCTTTAAATTCACAATACCGAAAACTCAATAGAATAAGAATGAGTATTACGGCTCCATATAGTATTTTACGCATCTTGAAATTTACTTAATACTACGAAGCTACTCTATTTATCTCAATAAAAAATAAAACTAGATCCCGCTTGATACGGAAACAAGTTCAGTAAACAGCGGGATTAGTTCAACTAACTATTTTAAATGTATTGCTACGCAATTTTTCAAAATAGAATTTCACTAATAATCCAGATTAAAAGAACCATTGGTTACTTCTACCACCGAGTTGTCTTGGGTATTTGTTGCTGTAAAGCTAAATGTACCTTGAATCGTTGTATCTGAAAAAGAAGACACATTAAACTCTCCTGCTACAGTATCACTAAAAGGCGCTCCCCATATTTGCGTATCCGCAGGGTTACTTGCATTGGCCTCTATGTATGTCGCTACAATAGAAATATTAGCCCCGCCGCCTATCTCATACGTTCCTTCGCCATCAAGACCATTCACTACAATGGTAATGTTTTTACTTGACGAAAATTCATTAGACGTAATCGTCAACGTTTCAATTCCTGCTGCATTAATTACTTGAATACTTGTTCCTAGTGCATCAGACTCATAACTTACACCGTCTACATTAGCGCTTACCGTTCCTGAGTTTGCAGCTCCACCATCACCACCATCGTCATCACTCTTACAAGAGACTACTGCTACCATACTGATCGCTATAAAAGCCATCATCATTTTTTTAATTGTTTTCATTATTGAAGTTTTAGTATTTATTTCTAGTCAAAGATCTGGAAATAAGTATTTTCAACATATAAGGCAGTTGCCGTATTCTTGCTAAGACATAAGACCGCTTCGCTATTAGACATAAGACGTAAGACTCATTGTTAATCGCCTGATGACTAGCTGTAAATGAATATGATTTCTTTACCTCTGACTAATACCGAATAAACAGTAAAACGAGTCCTAAATAAATAGACACTACTAAAAATCACTAAAAAGTTATGTGTGGAAATTCTTTTTGTAAGGCTGCTATGCGTACTCTAAGTTTCCTAAGAAACTCTTTATGTTTTTCGTTCTCTGGATTAAAAGGACGATGTGCTACTCCTTGTTGAATCGCTTCAACTTCTTTGAGTGTTTTTTTTGTTTTCGTACTTCGACTAGGCACTTCGACAGGCTCAGTGTGACGCTCAGTATAAACTCCAGCGTTCACTTCCAAAAATTTTTCCCAGATATAATCTATTGCTTGTTGGCTAGGATGTAGCATATCTGTCGCATAAAATCGATAGTCTCGTAACTCATCCATCATTAATTCATAGGCTGGAAAATACTTTGCTTTTTCTAGGGAGCACACTTCGTGTACCGCCGAAATCAAATGTGCTTTACTTCTTGTGTTCTCTACAAAACCATCTTTAAGATGACGCACAGGAGAGACCGTAAAGGTAATCTGGGCATTGGGATTCATATCCTTGATAATGGTACATTGTCGGTTAAGACTTGCGACAATCTCATCGACAGGCAACAGTCCTTTCATAAACTCTTTTTGAGGTACTTTATGACAATTTGCTACGGCTATGCCTGTTTCTTTATGTTGGTATACCCAAGCAGTACCTAGTGTAATAAAAATATGAGAAGCTTCTTGAAGCGCTTTTTTAAGTTGGCTTTGAGTTTCTTTAAGTTTATCAACCATAGCGCCTTTGGAATGGCTATTTAATCGACTGTGCGCGATAAATGATTTCCAAACACCCTCTAGCTCAAAAATAGTTTCTTCTGCATTTGTCTCATTATTATAGGCATCTTGTAAAACACGCTCTATTGCCAACGGATGAAAAAGAATCCCATACGGATTTACAATCGTCTGAAACTTACTGTACGTTAATTTCTCACCAATATTTTCTGCAAAACAAGATCCTACTAATAACAACTTGTTTTCATATCCAAATGGGTTAGATGCTGGTTGTAAAGGTATGTTGGTTTGTAGTTTCATCTCGCAAAGGCGGGGATTTTATATTGGTTATGGGTTTGTCTCGCAAAGGCGCAAAGGCGCAAAGGCACGGAGTTTTTTAGTATGCTGTCGCATACTTGTTTTATTTATTTCTCTCATAATTCTTGCTTCGCAAAAATGCTGAGTTTTTTAGTATGCTTGCGCATACTTATCTTACATCAATCCGTTTACTACTCTTGTGATTCCTGTTTTTATTAATGGACTATTAAAGTTAATTAATAATCCTAGTTTCATATCTGTCAATTTTAAATATGTCAGTAACTGCTTAGGGTGTACGGGATGGATTTCTTGCACTGATTTTATTTCAATAATTACTTTATTCTCAACAATCAAGTCAGTCCTAAAACCTAATTCCATTTTTTTATCTTTCCAGATAACAGGTAATTGCTTTTGACGTTCTACTTTTAATCCAATAGAAGTCAGTTCATAATATAATATTTCCTCATATACAGACTCTAATAATCCTGGACCTAAACCCACATGAATGTGATAAGAGGCATCAACAATAATGGAAGCTAAATCATTTTCATAAAACTCTTTTCCTTCTTCCATTAAAATCAATTAACTATACTTTCTATAAAATTTTTGCGTCTTCGCGCCTTTGCGAGAAAATTACATTCTTAACTCAAATAACTTTTAGCCGCTTCTAGCGCTGCATCAATTCCTGCTGGATTCTTACCTCCTGCGGTTGCAAAGAAAGG
>JBLHOX010000284.1:0-4874 GCA_047623725.1 Dokdonia sp.
GGGGTTGTTAGAAATGGCGTAGGTGTCATTGCTCTTGGAGATTTTAAGATCACCGCAGGAGATCGAGTTGTGGTATGTTGTTTACCACGATCTATCAAACAAGTAGAAAAAATGTTTGTTTAAATAGATAGGTAGATGCCAAAACTTAATTACAAGATTATTTTTCATTTAATGGGGTTGCTATTACTTTTTAATGGTGGCTTTATGATGATTTCTGCCCTTGTGAGTTTTATCACAAAGGATGGCGTTGCCTTACAAATTACAGCTTCTGGATTATTAGCATTATTTGCAGGAATGCTTTTAATGTTTGTGACCCGAGATCACAAAAAAGAGATTAAAAAACGCGAGGGGTATATTGTTGTTACGTTTGGTTGGCTATTTATGTCATTCAGTGGGATGTTGCCGTACTTGGTTACAGATACGATTCCATCAGTAACCGATGCTTTTTTTGAAACCATTAGCGGGTATACTACAACAGGCGCAACCATACTTTCAGATGTAGAATCTTTACCTAAAGGAATCCTTTTTTGGCGTAGTACAACGCATTGGATAGGAGGGATGGGAATTATTGTTTTGGCTATAGCCATACTTCCATTATTAGGTATTGGGGGAATGCAGCTTTTTGCAGCAGAAGCTCCTGGCCCTAGTGCAGATAAACTTCATCCAAGAATTACAGATACAGCAAAGCGATTATGGCTTATCTATTTTGGTTTTACAGCTGCTGAAACGATCGCTTTGAAACTGGCAGGGATGTCATTTTTTGATGCTATTAATCATGCGATGAGTACCTTGTCTACAGGTGGATTTTCTACCAAAAATGCAAGTGTAGCGCATTGGAATGACACGCCTCTTATACAGTATATCATTATCTTTTTTATGATGCTTGCAGGGATGAACTTTGTATTAAGTTATTTTGCTTTTAAAGGAAAGGTGCAAAAGATTATCAAAGATGATGAGTTTAGGTTATACATGACATTTATTGTTGGGTTTACAATTATAACGGCCTTAGTGATCTATTTTAAGGCAGATGTAAGTGTGTCTACTATTGATCACCCTATGGTATTAGGTGCTGGAGAAAGTGCTTTTAGGCATGGACTTTTTCAAGTATTAGCAGTGATTACAACAACAGGGTTTGTAACAGCCGATTTTACCATGTGGACTCCTTTCTTAACCGTTGTTTTCTTCGGACTTATGTTCTTAGGAGGCTCTGCTGGGTCGACATCTGGAGGTATTAAGGTGGTACGGCATTTGTTAACCATACGAAATGCTTTTACAGAGTTTAAACGCACATTACACCCTAACGCGATTCTTCCTGTGCGTTATAATACACGTTCTGTAGATCGAACGATTATTTTTAATATACTGGCATTCTTTATTCTTTATATGCTCTCTTGGATTATTGGAGCTAGTGTATTAGGCGCTATGGGATTAGATTTTAAGACGGCTCTTGGAGGAGCGGCATCTGCATTAGGTAATGTAGGACCTGCTTTTGGAGATTTAAGCCCTGTAGATAATTATAATAGTTTGCCTAGTGCAGGTAAATGGTGGTTAGCATTCTTAATGCTTATAGGGCGTCTTGAATTATTCACAGTATTAATTTTACTTACCCCATTCTTTTGGCGTAATAGATAGTTATGCATTTATCAAAAAAATATGATGTTGTTATTATAGGAGGAGGTCCTATAGGACTTACGTGTGGTATTGAAGCTCAAAAAAGAGGGCATTCTTATATCATTTTAGAAAAAGGTGTGTTGGTCAATTCTCTTTATAATTTTCCTGAGCAAATGACATTTTTTAGTACGTCTAAATTATTAGAAATAGGAGATGTTCCCTTCATATCACATACAGATAAGCCTACACGTAAGGAAGCCTTAGAGTATTATAGGAGAGTGCAAGAAAGTTGGGGTCTAAACATAAAACTTTATACAGAAGTATCCTCTATGATTCCAGAGGAGGGCGGATATCATATTGCTACCAATAAAGGAGATACGTTTGCAAAATCTGTGATTGTATGTACAGGATTTTACGACACTCCAAGAACATTAAACATACCTGGAGAAGATTTACCTAAAGTACGGCATTTTTATAATAGCCCTCACCTGTACGTAGGTCAAAAAATAGTAGTGATAGGTGCTGCAAATTCTGCTTGCGATGTAGCATTAGAAACGTATTATAAAGGAGCAGATGTGACAATGGTGATTCGTGCATCAGAGATTTATCCTAAAACAAAATATTGGATCAAGCCTAACATAGAAAACAGAATAAAAGAAGGAGCTATTAAAGCCTATTTTGATAGTAGCGTAACTCAGATAAAAGAAGATGCTGTTATACTACAAACCCCAGAGGGTATTGTTGAAGTAGAGAATGACTTTGTGCTAGCTATGATAGGCTATAAGCCTAACTATGATCTGTTTGAATCTTTAGGGTTGCCTATTTCTGATGATGCCATTAAAAGACCAATACATAATGAGCAAACATTAGAAACCCCTCTTAAAAATGTATATGTAGCTGGTGTTATAAATGCAGGACTAAAAACGAGTACCTTATTTATAGAAAATACACGAGAACATGCGACTATAATCTTGCAAAATATCGATAGTAAGTTGTAGCTTTACAACTTTATCACATCTTTATTATAGCTTTTTTTAATATGAGTCAAACTACAGATACCATTTTAATGATTCGTCCTGTAAATTTTAGGATGAATGAACAAACAGCAGTCAATAATTACTATCAAAAAGTAGTTGATAATGTGACACCTGAAACGCTTTTGCAAAAAGCGCAGCAGGAGTTTGATGATTTTGCAGGCAAGTTAGAAGTTGCAGGGATCCATGTGATGGTCGTGGACGATACTAAGAAAACAGATACTCCCGATGCTCATTTTCCTAATAACTGGATAAGTTTTCATCAGAATGGGAAAGTAGCCACGTACCCTATGTTTGCAGAAAACAGACGCACAGAACGTCGTGAAGATATTTTTGATATATTAGAATCTAAAGGTTTTACAATTACAGATATCATTGATTACTCTTCTGCTGAGGAAGAAAATCTCTTCTTAGAAGGAACAGGAAGTTTGATTTTAGATCGTGTAAATCGTAAAGCGTATTGTGCACTTTCGCCTCGAGCGGATGAAGAAGTACTTATAGAGTTTTGTGAAGATTTTGAGTACCTACCTGTTATTTTTACAGCAAACCAGACCGTAAACGGAGAGCGATTACCTATCTATCATACCAATGTAATGATGTCTATAGGAGAAGCCTTTTCTGTGATCTGCCTAGATGCTATAGATGACAAGAAAGAACGTAAAAATGTATTAAAACACCTGAAGCAAGATGGGAAAGAAATTATTTCTATAACAGAAAAACAAGTAGTACATTTTGCAGGGAATATGCTAGAACTTAAAGGAGCAAATGATACCCAATACCTTGTGATGAGTACTGCAGCCCATCAAAGCCTTACAAAAATACAAACGGATCAAATTAAAAAGTATGCAACCATACTTTCAAGTTCTCTTGATATTATTGAACGATGTGGAGGAGGTAGTGCTCGTTGTATGATGGCAGAAGTGTTTCTTCCAAAAAAATAGCGTATTTTCACTTATGCTTTCACGAAAAACAAAATACGGTCTTAAGGCACTTACGTATATAGCTCGTCAGGATAAAAATACGATGGTACTTATCCAAGACATCGCTGAGGCTGAAGATATTTCTAGAAAGTTTCTTGAAAGCATATTACTTTCCATGAGAAAAGCTGGCTTTTTAGGAAGTAAAAAAGGAAAAGGTGGAGGATATTACCTTATCAAAGAACCCAAAGAAATTAAAATGGCAGCCGTTATACGAGTTCTAGAAGGACCTATTGCCATGTTGCCGTGTGTGAGTCTAAATTTTTATGAAAAATGCGATGATTGCCCTGATGAAGAGAAATGTACCGTTCACGGGTTGATGGAAGAGGTACGCGATAGTACGCTATATGTTCTTGAAAATAAGACACTTGAAGATATTTTGATGTAAATAATAAATTCCTAGTAATTATGTAGGAATTTATATATATTAGACTTGTAATTAAGCACAATGATATTGTATTAGAAAGGTGTCTTTTTTTAACTGTGTTTGTAGTTTTCATAGTTATTATTTAACTCATTTTCTTTGAGTTGACATTTAGGTTATATTTTTTTAGTAGGATTTAAAAAGCAACCAATATATCTTTCTTCAAATATTAATTGTGCTTTTTTATTTTTAAATTCACGTTTTTTTTTTAGAAAATCAAAGTGCTATTTGTTGTTTCTAAACGCTTTATGAAAATAAATTCTCTATGTAAATTGATGCGAGTGCATGCTACTTACATAGTATCCATACAACTTAATTATTATATTCGCTTTCGCGAAAATGTATTCGGGATGTGGTGCAGTCTTTTTGGTGTAATCATCTGATGGTTATTTTGTTATGATTTTTTTGGAATTACTTTAATGTTGCCATCCTTACTTAATGAAAAGTGATTTACAGATGTTAATCATTTTTCATTTTCGAAACGTTCGAGTTTTAGCTAGATAAGCGAACGGAAAGTCATTCCATTTCCAAATTAAAAATGTAAACCAATAGAAAAACTCCATTGAAAATAAGAATGAAACCAATAAATGATGGCCAAGTATCAAACGTTGCATTGTTTATAGTATATAAGAAACTATCACCATCATTACTATTTGTGATTAAGTGTCGTGTTGCCCAATTGTTTCCTAGATGAAGTCCTATTGGGAAAAACAGTGTTTTTGATTTTAGTAAAGCCGTAGCAAATAATACATGTCCTACAGGAATGCTTATGATTTAAAAAACCATCATGCCTTTATTATGTATTACATTTTCATCTAAAACATGAAT
>JBLHOX010000285.1:0-4859 GCA_047623725.1 Dokdonia sp.
ACTTTTATAAAAACCAATGCCAATGCAGAAGTCATTGCCGAAATCACGAGTGCTGAATGGGATGAAGATATTCCTAAAAACATATCAAAAGTGATGACCTCTTTTATAAATACAGATAGGTATCACAATAAATAAAATAATTAGAAACGACACTTCATTTTTAAGGTCTCTACATGAATTTACGACTGAAAACGAATGCTATACATTCTTTTTCATACATTTATACTAACCGTAACCTAGTATATCATGGTCGAAAACAATTCTGATACTCCAGATTCTGAGTTAATCAAATCAAAATTTGAATTTGAAAAGTATAAATACAAAGTAGAAATCCTTAAGTGGTTTATAGGATCTGTTGCGCTTGTATTAATCACAGCACTTATCAACTACGGGTTTAAAGATAGGGAAGCTGGTCTCAACGAGATTCAACAGTATGATAAATATGTCACCGAACTTATTATTCTTAATAAAGACATAGGTCAAAAGAGAATGCTCGCGCAGTTTTTTGCACATGTAACTCCTTCTGAAAAATTAAAAAAAGGATGGCTCTCTTATTATAAAGAAGTAGATCTAGAATATCAAAAACTCATTGCCCCTATTCTTAAAAGTGACGCTATTGCAAAAGATAAATATTATGCCCTCAAAAGCAATCAAGAGCTTTTAACAAGTGAGGAAGAAACAGAACTTGCTCATTTAAGAAAACAAATAGAGGATAATGAAAAAATCATACATCCAGAGATTATCCTTCCTAGCAAAAACAATAGTAGTTATAAAGATGCCTTACAATGGGAACAAGAAGGGTTTTCTTTTTTATTAAATAAAGATGTAAATAACGCAATATTAGCATTCAAAAATAGTGAGAATGCCTATAACCAATTCCATCAGGTGTATGAGATTGCTCAATATTTATCTAGAAATAAAAGTAGATTATCAACTACAGATGCTCCGTTGTGGGATACGGCTCTTAAGAAAATAGCCACCGATTTCTCTTGGAAAATGCCCTCTGAAGTGAGAGAACAATTATTAAACACCAACGAGTGAAATACTGTTAGCAGATAAGATCACAAAAAAACAGCGCACTATGATAGTATAGTGCGCTGTTTTTTTATCTAATAAAATCTAGTTTACGACCAACCTTCTCTCTTCACAAGATTTGCAATATGCATATAGTGATGCATCCCGTGCCACGCATACTGTCCTACATTTTGACGTAAAGAGATCACTTTATCACCATCAGGATGTACAAACGTGCGTTCTAGGAGTTCATCACTCAAGCTACGTAACAATCGCACCAACTTATAATGTATCGCTTCTAGATGCTTTAAAGACCATTCTACTGGCATTCCTTTAAGATCTGGAAGATCTGTCCACTCATTTTCTAAATACGGTTTAATCGTTGGGTTATCTTCTGTAAGTGCCCATTTAAAACGGATATAACTATGATGATGACTATCTGCTATGTGATGCACTACTTGTCGTACCGTCCATCCTTCTGGTCTGTACGGAGTGTCAAGTTGTGTATCTGGCATATCACTTACCATATCACGTAATTGCGCTGGCAAGACTTCTAGAATGGTAATCCATTCTTTGAGTTTTTCGTCTGTAATAGTTTCTGGTGGCGTAAATGTGCCTATTGGGTATTTGAGTGCTTCCATGGCATAAAAATAAAAAAAGTGTCTACCGTAATAGACACTTTTTTATGAGTAGTTATTCACAGTTTATACAACTGCTTATTTCTAGTTCTTTATTTTCTGAGTACGCTTTCGCGAAAGCGTACTCAGCAACTTTTACAACTTAGTTATAGCAACAAGCTCCACATCAAAGATCAGAGTTGCGTCTGGAGGAATTACTCCACCTGCACCCTGACTTCCATAACCAAGATCTGAAGGAATGACTAAACGGGCTTTATCACCTAAACCTAATAACATAATCCCTTCATCCCATCCTGCAATTACGCGTCCTTGACCAATTGGAAAATCAAAAGGTGTATTACGCTTATACGAACTATCAAATACAGTCCCATCTGGTAATTGTCCTTTATAATGTACAGAAACCGTTTGTCCAACTGTTGGCTTTGCACCATCTCCTTTTTGGATGATTTGATATCTAAGACCACTTTCTGTTTTATCAAAACCAGTTGCAATTGCATCTAGTGCTGCTTCTTGTGCTGCTTTTGCTTCTGAAATCATTCTTTTTCTAGCACCTTCAAATGTTCTGAAAGCTTCGATTGCATTCCATGCTTCGGCATCAGCTCCTTGACGTACAATCGTCACAGTATTCATAAGATCTCCAGTAACAATAGCATCTACTACTTCTTGTCCTTCTATCACAGATCCAAACACCGTATGCTTACCATCTAACCAAGGTGTTGGTACGTGCGTAATAAAAAACTGACTCCCATTGGTTCCAGGTCCCGCATTTGCCATACTTAATTTACCGGGTGCATCGTGGATAAGCTCTGGATGAAACTCATCATCAAACTGGTATCCAGGACTTCCTGTTCCAGTTCCTTGAGGACATCCTGCTTGTACCATAAAATCAGGAATTACTCTATGGAAATTTAATCCATCATAATATGGAGTTCCTTGTGGCTTAGCACCATTCTCCATGTTACCTTCTACAAGAGCAACAAAGTTCCCTACTGTCCCAGGAGTTTTCTCATGCTCTAGTTGAGCTACTATCTCGCCTTTTGGCGTACTAAATTTTGCGTATATACCGTCTTGCATTCGTTCCATTTTTTAATAAGTTGCAAAGATAGTATATCCTAATGAAGGTAAAGTATTAGCCTTTATATTTTTTGAAACTACTGAAATCTTTTTTAGCTTTTTTGTAATTACTGAAATATTTTTTTGCTTCCTTCATCACTCTAGGCGCCAAATACAAGGTCGCAAACATGGTAGGAATTGCCATGAGCGCAAACACACCGTCAATCAAGTTAATCATCATGCTAAGAGATGTAGTTGCTCCTAACATGATACTCGCTACATAAAAGATGTTGTAATACTTCTTGTTTTTCGCTCCTGCCAGGAAGCTTAAACTCTTAGATCCATAGTAGGAATATGAGAATAGTGACGAGATGCTAAATACAGCAATACAGACTAACAATATGTATTTTCCTGCCGATGGGATTCCTTTCGCGAAAGCGGTTGCCGTAAGGCTCACTCCGTTGACATCTGTACTTTCCCAAACACCTGTGACTAGAATTGCTAATGCGGTAAGGGTACATACAATCAGGGTATCTATAGCAGGGCCTAACATCGCAACGAGTCCTTCACGTATAGGCTCTGCTGTTTTTGCGGCACCATGCGCCATCGGTGCGGTACCAATTCCCGCCTCGTTAGAAAATGCACCTCGCTTAATTCCCAAAACAATAAGCGCTCCTAAAATCCCTCCGTACAAAGGCTCTCCTTTATATAAACTCGCCGAAAAAGCATCGGTAATAATCATTTTAAAATACATAGGAACGACTTCTATATTCCCAATAAGAATATACATCACGGCTATAAAATACAGTGCTACCATAGAAGGCACGAGTCGTGACGCCGTTTTACTGATGCGGCTCAGACCTCCAAAAACAACAACGGCTGTGATAATAACAAGTACTCCTCCTATCATTAAATTGGTCTTAAGACCTACTTCTATCCCTTGTGGTTTTAATAAAATATCATTGATCGCTTGTGTCAATTGATTGACATTAAAAACAGGCAATGCTCCTATTAATGCTGCCATACTGAAAAAAACGGCGAGTGGTTTCCATGCTTTCCCCATCCCTTCAACGATAAAATACATAGGACCTCCTTGTGCAACACCCTCACTATCAGTACCACGATACATGACCGCAAGTGTGCCTGTAAAAAACTTGGTTCCCATCCCAACAATAGCACTTACCCACATCCAAAAAACAGCACCAGGTCCTCCTATAGCAATGGCAACAGCAACACCTGCTATATTTCCCATTCCTACGGTTGCAGATAAAGCGGTGGTTAAGGCTTGGAAATGACTAATCTCTCCTGGATCATCTGGATCATCATACTTCCCGCGTAATACCTGAATGGCATGTCCTAAATAACGAAAAGGCAAAAAACGAGAATAAATCAATAAGAAAAGTCCGCCTCCTATTAATAATACCAGTAAAGGAATCCCCCATACGGCACTTGAAAAAGCGGCAATAATCGAGTCTAATTTTTCCATAGAATAATGACAGGTATTTATGAGTTTCTAAAGCTACAATTTATATTCTTTTTTGAAGCTTCAAGAATTAAACTATCTTCCTACTTTGTAAATTTTAAAGACTACATGAATAATCCTACTTGTGTTTTGATAAAAAAAAGATGTTTACAATTAGCTGTACTTTTTCTGTTATTCAGTAGCTTACACAGTGTATTCGCACAGGAAAACACCTCATCTATGACCATCATTCCGGAGTTTGTTTTTGGCACCTCTGCAGCTTCCAATAAGACGTTTCCAGAACGAAAACTGCAAAAACAAGCGATTTTTAATTTTGTTTGGCATCATGAAAATAATACACAAGAATGGGCACAATGGCTTCATAGTCCGCGTACAGGAATCAGTCTTGGATATACCGATTTTGGAAACTCAGATCGTCTAGGAAGCACATTTACACTCATGCCTTTTTTGGAGTTTAATGCTTTTAAGAGTACCCGTTTAACAACACAAATAGGGATAGGTACTTCGTATTTTACAGAAGAATATGATTTTGAAACTAACTTTTTTAACAGAGCGGTAAGCACTGATTTCACTTGGTCTTTCAGAGCGTTTATGCATTATAATTTTCTCCAAAAGGAAAAAGTAAATTATAGAGTGGGTGCCGGTATTTTCCATCACTCCAATGGACATAC
>JBLHOX010000286.1:0-4823 GCA_047623725.1 Dokdonia sp.
TTAAAACATACAACAAGCATTCAGATGACTCTATGAAGGAGTATAAGGAGAAAAAAGAGTATCTATCTAGATTGAATAAGACTTATAACTAAAATCGCTACCAAAGAAAATACCTAGAACGCTACTTGGTGATATATATAAGTAAAAAGAGAAATATCCACAGCAAACCTAAAAAGTGCCAGAAAGTAACTCCTAATGTTAATCCCAAATGATCTTCTTTCGAGTATTTACCTCGTATGTGATTCACAACAACGGTTGTAAGCGCTATCATTCCCGCGATAACGTGAGCAATATGCACTGCAACAATTAAGAACAAAAATGTTGTTGTAATAGTACTAGACTCACCTGTCATAAAATAGCCCTGCCCAGTCAATTCTGTAAATAACCCTTGATATTGAAACCCCATAAAAGCAAATCCTAACGCCAATGTGACGACTAACAATAGTGTTCCTATTTGCTTCTTATCATTTACAATCACATTTTTTGCCATTTGTATAATAAGGCTACTTATGATTATAATACCTGTAGAAATAATAAGCGATTGCGGAAATTCATAATCATCCAACCAGTCTTTACGCTCCATACTTACTATGTAAGCACTTGTAAGACCTGCAAATGTCATACACAAGCTAACGATTCCAAACCAAAGCATTTGCTTCTTTGCTCTATCCTGCTTATACTTTTCTTCTCCTGCTGTGTAATCTTTCATCTTAAAAATTTATCTACTACAAATACGATTTGTAGTAGCGTTATATATGTCACACTAGACAACATTAATTTTTTAGCAGTAGGTGCATCTCTTTTTTGATACAACTTAATTGCCCAATACAACATAAACAATCCTAGACCTCCAACAATAACAGCCGCTACAGGAGACAAGTACAACGCACCTGTAACACCAAACGCTGGTACTATAGAAATAAGAATGGTCCATATCGTATATAAAATTATCTGTACAGCTGTCCCTTTATCTCTTTTACCTGTAGGAAGCATAAAGAATCCTCCTTTTTTATAATCATCAAACAGAAACCAGCCTATTGCCCAAAAGTGAGGGAACTGCCAGAAAAACTGAATCATAAACAAAGTACCTGGTTCTATTCCAAAATCATTTGTAGCCGCTACCCATCCTAACATATAAGGAATAGCACCTGGAAACGCTCCTACAAAAACCGAAAGTGGTGTTTTTGTTTTAAGAGGTGTATATAGGAATACATACATAAATATAGAAATCCCTCCAAACATAGCTGTTTGAGGATTGATATAAAACAACGTAACGAGACCAAGTATTGTAAATAAAATGGCGATGCCTAGTGCTGTCTTTACAGACATACGACCAGATGCAACAGGTCTGTTCTTGGTACGATCCATTAATGCATCTAGATCACGCTCCATGACCTGATTAAACGCATTTGACGCCCCTACCATAAAATAACCTCCTACGGCTAACATGGCGACAATTATCCAGTCTATCTCTGAAGTTCCAAGGAAATACCCAGCAACACTTGAAAACACAACGCTAATTGACAATCGCATTTTTGTGATTTCCTTAAAATCTTGCCAAGGGGATACAGCAGTTATATGTGATGCAACGTCGCTCAAGTGAACAGAAAATTAGCTATTTTTAAAGTTGTGCAAAGATACTCCCTGATTGTCGTTTACACAACAATATATTCATCTTAAATGCTTGTTAAAATTATGCTTTCGCGAAAGCTTTCTCTGTAATTTACGACTTGAAGCATCTAACACAAACCATTCTTATGAAAAAAATCACCCTTATAGCCTTGCTAGCAATATCTTATGTCAGTTATGCACAAGGACGCTTTGATACCGTAGAAATAAAGGTAGAGCTTGTTTCTAACAATATTTACATGCTTCAAGGAGCTGGAGGAAACATAGGAATTTCTGTTGGTGACGAGGGTGTATTTATGATAGATGATCAATTTGCTCCTTTAAGCAAAAAAATCACCGCAGCTATAAAAACCATTTCAGACAAACCTATTAAATTTTTAGTCAACACGCATTTCCATGGAGATCATTCAGGAGGAAATGCAAATTTTGAAGCTGCAGGCGCTATGATTGTTGCGCATGACAATGTACGTAAACGTCTTGCCGAAAACGAAAAAATAGCAAACGCAGGACTCCCTGTAATTACATTTAGTGATGATGCTACGTTTTACATGAATGGAGATGATATTTTTATTACTCACGTACACAATGCACATACAGATGGTGATGCACTTGTCTATTTTATTCAAAGCAATGTATTACACACAGGAGACACGTTTTTTCATGGGAGTCATAAATTTCCTTATATAGACATTAATAGAGGCGGTAGCCTACTAGGTGATATTGAAGCTGCAAAAAAAGGATTATTGATGATCAACGACAGCACAAAAATCATTCCCGGTCATGGTCCTTTAGCCACCAAAGCAGATTATCAAAAATATCATGATATGCTTGTAGGCATTTACAAGAACGTATCTCAAGCGATTAAAGAAGGAAAAACAGAAGAAGAAGTTGTCGCTATGGAATCACTCACGGCTGACTACTACCCTGACAAGGCTGCCGAAAATAGCTTTATCACTGGAGAAAAAATGCGCCGTGCTGCCTACAAAAGTATTATCGCCGAAAAAGAAATGAACCACTAAACCCGCATTATACATTAGAAAATCTATTCCGTCTTGAAGCAGCTGCAAAATATATCGCTGCGCTACGTTCTTGAGCTTAACCATAGCGATGCTATGCTGAAACTCAGAAAACGTCATATTTTATTACTGTTTCCACCCTCATTACAAAGTTCTAATGTATAATGTGGGTTAAAACTTCTTAACTTAGCTTCTATCTGTAAACGATTACGCTATGAAAAGTAAACACGTACTCCTCCTCTTCTTTTTAGTTTGCACACTATCTAGTTATAGTGATGCCTCTTACAAGAAAAAAGGAATTACTTTTTTTAAAGGAAGTTGGGAAGAGGCATTGATTAAAGCCAAAGAAGAGAATAAATATATTTTTGTTGATTTTTATGCAACCTGGTGTGGTCCTTGTAAAAAATTGAAACGCATTAGTTTTAAGGACCCAAAGGTCGGGGACTATTATAATAAGAATTTTATAAATGTATCTATTGATGCAGAATCAAGAGAAGGCATTAAAATAGCACGTAAGTATGGCGTTTCCGCATACCCAACACTTATTATTACCGATTACAACGGAAAGAAAAAAACCAAAACAACAGGCTTCAAAAAACCACATATTCTAATCAATTTTGGAAGAAGAATTGTTCCTTAATGCTGTTAGTCAACAATATACTCTACAGAATCATATACCAAGGCCGACCCGTAGTCGGTTTTGTGTTTATTATAACGCAGTCCTATTAATTGTGCCCCTTGAAACTCTGCCGAATCTTTTAATGTAATGCTCGTCGTATCTTCTTCTGGGATCATCAAACACAATTTCCCGCAAAAAGCATCCCCAAAGGCATTAATCACAAGATAACTTTGCCCAAAAATTTCTTCTCGCATTTCAAAATAATAATCTACATCTGAGCTTTCTATGATAAGCCTATACAGCTCTTCCTGATATACTTTACTATTGTATTCGTTTTTTCCTAAGATTTGATTCCGCTGGGACTTATAACATCCAGACTCTTGGCATGATGAAGACAGCAACAACAGAACAACCATCCCCACAAAGGTGATTCTTGATGACATTTTAGATAATTTAGTTGAGTAGTTGTATGCCTATTATGATAACGCAACTATCCCGTATTTTATTACTGAGATTAAAGGATTAAAAAAATATTTGCATAACCGAATAGTTACATTTATATTTGTAACCAATTGGTTACATAAATTAATTATGAGAAGAGACGTTTTTCAAGCAATTGCCGATCCGGTAAGAAGAGATATTATTGAATTAATATCAAAAAAAACGCTAACCGTTAATGACATTGCAGCAGCGTTTAATATAAGTAGACCTGCAATATCAAAACATATTAAAATTCTAAACGAATGTGACATCATTGAAATTCAAAAAGAAGGGAGGAAACGATTTTGCAAAATTCAACCTCAAAATTTACTGCCGGCCTTTTTATGGATAGAACAATATAAAAAGCTATGGGAAGATAGAGTTGACTCTTTTGAAAATTACTTAATGGAATTACAATCAAAAAATAATAAAAATGGATAAATCAAACAGAACTATAACTATTAAAAGAACATTTGACGCTCCAATAGAATTAGTATGGGAAGCATGGTCAGATCCAAAACACATTGCTAAATGGTGGAATCCTACAGGCAAAGAGACAAAGATCGCAGAACACTCATTTAAAGTGGGTGGGAAATGGAAGTATTCAATGGAAATGCCCAACGGACAAGAATTTATTGCCGAAGGGGAATACACAGAAATTATTCCATTGGAAAAAATTGTATCATCAGCCAATTTCAGACCAATGACTGAAGGTGTAGAAATAGAATCATTATTTGAAAAGAATGGTAACAAAACCGACTTCACATTTAATGTCATTCATCCTACAGAAGCTTATAAAATTCAGCAAGAAGAAATGGGAATTATGAATGGCTGGGGCGGTGTCTTTAGCAGACTAGATGTGTTTTTAAAAGAGCTATCATAAAAACAGTATTATGTGGTCATTGGTTGTATACTAATGATCACATAGCTTCTTTATTGTTCAAGTTTTGCATAGTACGCTTTCGCGAAAGCGTATCATCAAAAAACTACTACTAAAACGGGGATCTAGTTATCAAAATACCAATTAAACAAATCTGTACGGAAACCAACATTTAACCATAGCGTACTCGTATCAAAAA
>JBLHOX010000287.1:0-4823 GCA_047623725.1 Dokdonia sp.
CCTTTTACAGTTAAAATTTCAGCAACTTTTAAAATTACATCTTTTGGAGCCGTCCAACCAGAAAGCTTTCCGATTAATCTAACACCTATTAATTTAGGAAACTTTAATTCCCAAGCCATACCTGCCATTACATCAACTGCATCTGCACCACCAACACCAATAGCTACCATACCTAATCCTCCTGCATTTACTGTATGAGAATCTGTACCAATCATCATTCCTCCAGGAAATGCATAATTTTCTAAAACTACTTGATGAATGATACCTGCTCCAGGTTTCCAAAAACCAATTCCATATTTGTTAGAAACAGATTCTAAAAAATTAAAAACTTCACTACTTGTATTATTTGCGTGCTTTAAATCTGTAACAGCACCATCTTTAGCTTGAATTAAATGATCACAGTGAACGGTTGTGGGCACTGCTACTTGTGCCTTACCTGCCTGCATAAATTGCAACAAAGCCATTTGTGCTGTTGCATCTTGACAAGCAATTCTATCTGGAGCAAAATCAACATAATCTTTTCCTCTTATGAATTCTTTAGTAGGTTTCCCTTCCCATAAATGAGAATATAAAATCTTTTCTGACAATGTAAGTGGTTTCCCTGTTATTTTGCGAGCAGCATCTATACGTTCTGTCATGTTTGCGTATACCTGTTTTATCATATCAATATCAAAAGCCATAATATTTTTCTATTTTTTTTATTATTATTCCTAACCGTACAAGATACGAAATATAGAATTGTTGTAAGAAAAATTTAAAAATATAGAATGATTCTAAAAAAGGATTACTAGCATCGAAAGTATTTGAAGTTAATACATGTAGGATCGTTCTTTCATTTTATTGGTCACAGACTAGGGTTTAAAATCCTGCAATTTATTGCAGTACTTTAGTTATGCGAAAAAATTATACATTCGCATATGAGTTCAATTATACGAAAAGGATCGCATACCATAATTCGTTTGAATTGTTATATTTTTTGGTCAACTAAATATAGGTATAAAGTTTTACTTGGCGACCTACAGTCTCGTTGTTGCGAACTTTTAATACGAGAATGTGAGTCACAAGGAATTCGTTATACCGAAAGGAGTTGTTAGTCCAGATCACACACATATGCACATAGAGTATGCTCCAAAGCTTAATGTCAGTTCTATTGTAAAGAATTTGAAACGTCGTTCTTCACGAAAACTTCAGCAGGAGTTTCCTTCTTTGAAAAAGTGTTATTTGGGAAAGTATTTTTGGGCAACTGGTTCTGGAGTTTGGAGTAGCAGAAATATTACTGATAAAATGGTCAACAACTATTTGGAACACCATAGAAGAAAAGATACAGATGACAATTCAAATTTTATACTTGAGTAATCCAACGTAGGACTTTTAGTCCTTATTAAAAACCCCTTCACTAGAAGTGCAGGGGTAATTAGTTAATGTCCTAAAAAAAGCCAAATTTTAAGAATCAGGCTTTTTTACAAGTTTACTATTTTATGATATTAAATAAACAAAATAGATTATTGTGATGTTCTTTTATTTATTTAACTAACTGTTTTAAAGAAGGAGCAAACTTTGTTAAGTTGATTCCTTTTACTGCGGTTTTATATTCATCCATTGTAGGCGTTCTTCCTAAAATTGTAGAAAGTACAACAACAGGAGTCGAGGAAAGTAATGATTCTCCTTTTTTCTCTTGACTATCTTTAACAACTCTTCCTTGGAAAAGACGTGTAGATGTTGCCATTACAGTATCTCCTGCCGCAGCTTTTTCTTGGTTCCCCATACATAGGTTACAACCAGGACGCTCTAAATACAAAATATTTTTATACCCTGTACGAGCTGCATCTTTGGGAGCATTATCATCAAACTCAAAACCAGCATATTTTACTAAAACGTCCCAATCACCTTCTGCTTTTAATTCATCTACAATATTATAGGTAGGTGGCGCCACCACTAGAGGTGCCTTAAACTCAACCTTACCTTTTTGCGCCTCTACATTTTTAAGCATTTGAGCAAGAATTTTCATATCTCCCTTGTGAACCATGCAAGAGCCAATAAAACCTAAATCTACTTTTTTTGTTCCTCCATAAAACGATAAGGGTCTTATGGTATCATGGGTATAGCGCTTAGAAACATCATCATTATTTACATCAGGATCTGCAATCATTGGCTCTTCAACCAAATCAAGATCAATAACCACTTCTGCAGCATACTTCGCATTTGCATCTGGAGTTAATGCTGGTTTTTCTCCAGATTTAATCTCTGTAATTCTTCTATTAGCGATATCAATTAAACCTTGAAGAACTTGTTTTTGATTATCCATTCCCTTTTCTATCATGATCTGGATTCTTCCTTTTGCAATCTCCAAAGATTCAATCAAAGTTTCGTCTTCAGAAATACAGATCGAAGCTTTTGCCTTCATTTCTGCAGTCCAGTCCGTAAATGTAAATGCTTCATCAGCAGTAAGTGTTCCTAAATGAACTTCAATAATTCTGCCTTGAAATACGTTGTCTCCTCCAAAATTCTTTAACATTTGAGATTGAGTTGCATGCACAACATCACGGAAGTCCATATAACTTTCCATTTTCCCTTTGAATGTAACTTTTACAGATTCTGGAATTGGCATTGACGCTTCACCAGTAGCAAGTGCCAAAGCAACAGTTCCTGAATCTGCACCAAAAGCAACACCTTTAGACATTCTGGTATGTGAATCTCCACCGATAATTATTGCCCAATCATCAACCGTAAGATCATTCAAAACCTTGTGAATTACATCGGTCATCGGTTTGTATGTATGCTTTGGGTCTCGGGCAGTAATTAAACCAAAGTCGTTCATAAATTTCATCAATCTAGGAATGTTCGCCTTAGATTTATCGTCCCACACAGAGGCAGTATGACAACCTGATTGGTAGGCACCATCAACAATTGGAGAAATAACTGTAGCCGCCATCATTTCCAGTTCTTGAGAAGTCATTAAACCTGTTGTGTCTTGTGAACCTATAATATTTACCTCTACACGAACATAAGATCCTGCATGTAGCGTTTTACCTGGGGTAATACCTACTGCATTTTTATTAAATAACTTTTCTACAGCTGTAAGGCCCTGCCCATCAATAGAAACCTCTTTCGAATTCGCATAAACTGATACAAAATCTATGTCTAGTGCCTTCGCTGCAAACGCCTGCAATTTCTTACCAAATACAATTGCATAGGATCCACCGGCTCTAATAAATTCTAGTTTTTGAGGTGTCAATGCTTCAGAAATGTCCATTAACACAGCATCACCTTTATAAAGTTTCTTTTCTTTCGTATTTACCGTCAAAACAGTTCCTGTAGCAACAGAATACGCCTCTTTAAGAACGCTGTCTCCATTTTCATCTCTTATCGTGTTGCCCGATTCATCCTTCTGTTTGACCCAATTTTTAAGATCAATTCCAATACCACCAGTTACACCTACAGTTGTTAAGAAAATTGGAGAAATTCCATTTGTCCCAGCAATAATTGGTGCTATATTAATAAATGGCACATATGGACTCGCTTTTATACCCGTCCATAAAGCCACATTATTTACACCAGACATTCTAGAAGAACCAACTCCCATTGTACCTTTATCTGCAATTAACATCACTCTTTTATTAGGATGTTGCTTTTGTAGTGCTATTAATTCGTTTTGTTGTGCCTTGTTATGTTCAAATAAACATTGACCATGCAACTCGCGGTCAGAACGTGAATGCGCATCACCACCTGGAGAAAGTAAATCGGTAGAAATATCTCCTATTCCTGCGACAAAGGTTACAATGTCGATTTCTTCATCAATTTCGGGCAACTTCGTAAAAAATTCTGCTTTAGCGTAACTCTCTATAATACTTTTTGCAGTTTTATTACCTTCTTTTAATGCTACCTCTAAACGATTCATATCTGCTTCATACAAAAAAACCTGTGTTTTAAGCACAGTTCCTGCTTGCGAAGCAATAAAAGCATCATTACTTAAGGCTAAATCCAATAAAACCTCAATTGAGGGTCCTCCTTTCATATGAGACAACTGCTCAAAGGCAAAAGAAACTGTAATTTCTTTCACTACAGATTTACCTAGAATAATCTCTTGTAAAAATTTAGCTTTTACACTAGCTGCACTTGTAGTTCCAGGTAAGACATTATAGATAAAAAAGTCAAGAGATTCAGCTCGGTAAGAATGGTTTATATCTTTAATTTGGGAAACAATCTCACTTAACAAATCCTTTCCATCAATAGGCTGTGGTTGAAGTTCTAGTTTTTTCCTGTTTTCTATCTGATTAAGGTAATCTTTATAAATACTCATAAAAGGGATCTTTAGTTAATATAAAATATATCGGTGTAAAAATGCAAAAGGATTCTAATAAAATATTTAAATATTTTAAGTATTACAAACTTACATTTTTTATATTAAGATTGAACAATAAACAATAGATAGGTACAATTAATGAATAAAAAAAAGCTATTTGTTAAAACATTGAATATAATTCAATAAAAAAATAGTTTTTAACTTTATTTATGAAGATTTCATAAATAAAATAGAAAAGCAGACTTGTAAGCCGAATTCTGTACCTTACTACTCAAGGTTCTTATCATTTATCTAGTTCTAAAATTACTTTTAGAATCCATCTGCCTACCCTTTAGAATCGAGCGAGTTGCCCTCAAGCTCTAATATACATGGCATTGCACCTCATAGAGTTTACCTGGTTTCACTACAGCCGAACTGTACTTGCTTTCTGTTGCACTGGTCCTCAACTTACGTTGGACGGATGTTATCCGCTATGAATACTCTTTGGTGTCCGGACTTTCCTCTTTACTCCGAACTTGAT
>JBLHOX010000288.1:0-4811 GCA_047623725.1 Dokdonia sp.
CCAACGGAATTGTCCTAGGATTTATGATTGCTACTGCACTCATGAGTATGTGGATTTCAAATACCGCAAGTACCGTCGTGATGTTACCTATTGCTGTTTCGGTGATTCAATTACTGATGAATGATGCCGATGGGTTTACTAAGAATGATAAGAATTTTGCACTTTCTATTATGCTAGGCATTGCCTTTGCCGCCAATATTGGAGGAATGGCAACCTTAATAGGAACACCGCCTAACTCTGTGATGCTTGCTTTCTTAAATGATAATTATCCAGAAATTGAAATAGGCTTTTTCCAATGGATGCAAATGGGTGTTCCTTTTGCTATCGTCATGCTTATCATTGCCTATCTCTGCATCACTCGCGTCTTCTTTCCGAATCGATTAGGGCAAATAGGTGGTTCTGGTGCTATTATTCAAACTGAGCTTGATAAGCTTGGTAAAATGAGCCGTGGTGAAAAAACAGTATTAGTGATATTTCTATGTACAGCGATCTCATGGATGGCACGTAGTTACCTCAATTCTCTTTTACCGAACATTATTCTTACAGATACCACCATTAGTGTCATTGCAGCACTAGCTATGTTTATCGTTCCTTTAGATTGGAAAAATGGTAAATTCCCGTTAGACTGGAAAGATACGGCTAGACTTCCATGGGGAATTTTAATTCTTTTTGGCGGCGGACTCGCGCTTGCTTCTGGTCTCAAAGATGCCGGATTTATTGCCATGATAGGTGATTATATTTCAGAACAAACCGATTGGAGTATGTGGGTGGTGACCGCTGTACTTATTTTCTTAATGTTATTTATGACAGAGCTTATGAGTAATGTAGCCCTGGTAACCATACTGATCCCTCTTGTCATAGGAATTGCCATTGGAATGGATATTCCTATTTTACAAATGGTCGTTCCAGTAACACTTGCCGCTAGTTGCGCCTTTATGCTTCCTATGGCGACGCCTCCTAATGCGATTGTTTTTGCCAGTGGTCACGTACGCGTAGACCAAATGGCACGTATTGGGATTGTATTAAATTTAATATCGGTGGGCTTACTCTTTGCGATTGCCTATTGGGTGGTACCGTTGTTGTTTTAACCAAACAAATTATATATCATAAAGAATTCTAATCAAAGTGAGTTCGATATAAGTTTTTAATTCTTTTTCTCCAGTATAGCAGGGAGTTTCCGTTAAAAATTTTTGAAGCCTTGGAAAAAATTTAGGTAACTCCTTGCGGTTTTTCGCTTAAAGCGAAAAAATACCTAAGAAAAAGTGTCCTTTCTTTTGGTTCTGTTTTCTTTGGACAAGCAAAGAAAATGAACAAGAAGTATGATTAGAAGTTCATTATATAGTTTTAAAACAAATCATGTAAAAGAACTAAGCTGTTGTGTTTAACTCACGTTAATTACCAATACTAAATCTTGTGAAGCCGAATATCTCTTTTCCCCAACCCTAAAGGGTGAACATATTCTCAAAACGGCTAATCTATTTGAAATTTTTGCTCCCTTCAGATACTGTGTAAACGAAAAATGGAAGTGTTAAAATATTCTTTTCTTTTCTTTTTTTCATTGCCAAAAAAAGAAACAAAAAAGTCTAGTCCGACGAAATCTTGTCTAAATTTATCGCTCGATTCCTGAGTTTCCTAAACTCGCTACGCTCAGACAGTATGAAATTCTACGGAATCTTCACTTCAAATTTTACGACAACCTTTCGAAGGCCAAAAGCAAATTACTTAGGTGCTTTGAAAGATTAAAACTGAAATTTTTATCTTCCTGACAATAATTATGAAATGAAAATTACATAGCTAAAAGTGTCTCTTCTTTTCTCTTCAACCGAATATGCTTTTTCCCCAACCTTAAAGGGTGGACATATTCTCAAATGGCTAGGTTGTTTAAAATTTTTGCTCCCTTCAGGGTCGGGGAAACAAAAAATTGGCAACGAAAAAAAGAATTACATCTTAATAAACTTGATGTGCTTTGATCCTTTTTGAGTATTTAGTCTTACAATATATACGCCTGTAGTAAGATGAGAAATATCTACTTCCATATCAGATTGATCAATGCTCAACGTTTTAATGGTTTTACCAGACAAATCCATCACTTTTAAAGTGCCTTCTACATAATTTTCTAAACCTGAAATATGTATTTCCGAATCGCTTGGATTAGGATATACTACTATTTTTTCTTGATCTATCTCCTCAAGTCCAAGCTGAGGATCTCCTTCTATTACGGTAAGCGTTGTATTAATTTGTGGATTCGTAACCACATCTATAATTCCACTTAACCAATACACTGTGATAAAATCTATTGCTGTATCATCTCCTATTCCAAAAAATTCGTACGACGAGTTTTGGCCTAAATACCCTTCGCCACAAAGCGTATAATTATATTGTTTTTCATCATTATAAGATAACTCAATAAGAGATCCTATCCCCTGCCGATTACTTTCAGTTCCTTCCAATTTAATCTTGATCCAATTGTTATCAGAAACAGATTCATTTTTCCATAAGAAGACATTATCTGGAAGGCAATTTAAAACAGCAATATCATACTTCCCATCATTATTTACATCACCAATCGCATTGCTATAACTAATAGAAGCATCATCTTCAAAGCCTACATCTTCAGGAATGGTATACAATCCGTTGCTGTTATTTTTATAAAACGCCGCACTTAACTGACCCGAATCGGTATTATTCACACTAGCACTTACATATAAATCTAGATCTTTATCATGATCTGCATCCAAAAACACCGAACTCCACGCCACCGATTCAAATAGTGTCCCATTGTTGGGCGCTACATCTGTAAATGTGCCATCGCCATTATTTTTTAGAAAAGCATTTCCTTGTTGTGTATTTGCTACATAAATATCTAACCAGCCATCATTGTTATAATCACCTATGGTCGTAGACATGGCATCAATCGCCAGATCGGCACCAGCAGCTTCTGCTACATTGGTAAAAGTACCATCCTGATTGTTATGATATAAAATATTCTTGTTTTGAATTTTATCATTTGAGATATAAATATCTTGCCAGCCATCCTTGTCATAATCTATCCACGCACTACAAAAAGAGAGGGAGTTTTCTTGAATAAGATTGGCTTCTACAGAAACATCTGTAAATGTCCCATCGCCATTATTTTTATACAAGGTGTTGAATTTTGTATCGCTATCAAAAAACCGAGACACAATAAATACATCTAAAAAACCATCCTTGTTATAATCTCCCCAAGAAGCTCCAAAAGACTGGTGTCCAGGATTTGATAAACCAGATGCTTCGGTCGTATTTACAAAGGTGAGATCCCCTAGATTTTCATAAAGCCTATTATCACCTGTCGCCTGATTACTTGTGGCAAAAAAATCATAATCCCCATCATTATCAAAATCCACCCATTGCACCGACTTCGTTTGAAAAAGTTCATCGTTGATTCCAGGTAAGTTAATCAGTTCAAAAATGCCATTGTTATTTTTATAAAAACGTACAGGCAATCCCGTAGTAGAAGATACAGTCAGGTCGTCCCAACCATCGTGATCAAAATCAAAGAAAGAAATCCCTCCTCCATAGGTCTCATTACCATCTTGTCCCCAAGAGCTATTAGACAGTCCTAATTCCTGACTTTCTTCACTGAAGAAAATCTGAGCGTCAGAGATCGCACAAATAAACACACATACAAAACTGAGAATCCACTTCAAATTGCTCACAGGATACAAAAAGATTGATTATTCTATAAATATAATACTTGTCAACCTAATACCATTTACCAATTGAATTTACTGTAATAAAACACCCTTTTTTCCTTTCTATTTCAGAAGAAAAAGAAACCGTAGCTTAGGCTACGCTTTAGTTTTATTTCTCATATAAAGAAAAAAATCATTATTTTATTTTCCAGTAAATTCAATTAATAACTGGTATAAATAAAAGAAAATAGATGATCGTTCGTCTTCCTATGATTATTTTTAGAACGTATACGCTTTCGCACTTCGGCTAGCTCAGTATAAACTTCACTTGCGTGAAAGCGTATATAACCAACAAAGATGCACAATTACTCCTTCACCACCGTAATCAAAAAATCGCCTCCAAAGTCTTGTAGTTCTTTAGGCGCATCATTATAAATTACAGAATTCAATTCAAAAACAAACTGAGAGCACGGACCTCCTGTTTCTCCTCTAGTAAGATTTAACACAAGCATGTCACTCTCGGTATCTGACAAGTTAATTTCAAACGTGTTATCACCATCTTCTCCAAAAATGTTTAATGCAATAAAATTTTCTATTCCTGGAACGTCTGTAAAAACAACATTTGTAAACGTATTTTCATTAAAATCTATCGTGATCGCGTCTGCCTGAAATGTTTCATTCTCAATAAGATTTTCGCCTTGTGCATTGACCAATTCAATAAATAAATTTGAAAACGCTATCAATTCTAGCGAGCAGGCTATTTCTGGTTCACTGTCATCAGTATTACAAGAAAATAGAAGTACAGAAAATAGTATAAAAGTGTATATATGCTTCATGAGGATAGCTTTCTTATAAGACGTAATCTTATGGTTTTGGTTGCGTATATATTAATTATAATATCAAAAATAGTACACTATCTAGACGTTATTGATATGGTTTGTAATACAAGAAAAAACAAACAGAGAAATAAATATATAGGTATGAATAGGATATATTTCATAAGATGGCTTTAGTAATAAGATGCAATTTTGGCGTTTTGGTTGCGTGCAAATGCCAATTTTTTAACATTTCTTGAATCTTAAACCCAGATTATGCAATAGAAAATCTATTACAACTTGAAGATGCTTCAAAATATACCAT
>JBLHOX010000289.1:0-4793 GCA_047623725.1 Dokdonia sp.
CAGGATATAAATCACACGGACCACCAGGATATATTACAATCAAAAATGGATACGACTCTTTTAATGATCAATATCAATTATTTGAACTACTTTATAATAAATAAAAATGTGTATAAAGATTAGTCCTCTACAAGGGAAGGAGCATTTTAAAATAGGTTTACTGTATATTTTTTTTAAACTTTTAAACTCATCGACACATCAACTTCTCAACTCAATACAGGGTTCAAACAAGAAATAGAGTAATACTCTATTTTATAGACTCTATAGATTTTACACCTCCCTAACCCTCCTAAGAAGGAGGGAATTGTTTGTATTATATTTAATTCCCTCGAAGGAGGGAATCTTATTCTTTATACCTTATATATCTTTTTTAAACTTTTAAACTTTTAAACTCTTAAACTCTTAAACACATCGACACATCAACTCATCAACTCATCAACCCTTCAACTCATCGACTTCAGACTACCGACTACTTTTTTCGCGAAAGCAAAAAAAACTTTACAAATTCTGTAACCGCTTTAAGATTTGTCCCGTCTTATGAGCAAATTAATAATCAGTAATCAATTAAAAAATCAACTATTATGGGAGGAGAAATTATCATCGTCTTATGTATTTTCGGATCTCTTTTTGGGATCGCGTATTTACATTATTCTACACGTAACAAAGAGCGTCTGGCACTTATAGAAAAAGGAGTGGAAGCTGGTATCTTTAAACAATCTAAGGAAACAGCACCTATCTGGAAAGTCCTGATCTTAAATCTTGCTTTATTATTAATGGGGATTGGCCTTGGAGTTTTAATCTCACTAATGCTTCAAGAAGCGGTAGGATATAATGAAGCACTATATCCAGGAGTGATCTTCTTAATGGCAGGAACCGGTTTACTTACAGGTTTTTTCCTGACACGTAAATTAGTAAAGTAAATTGTATAACACATTGCTTGTAAAATCGGGTAAGCATCAAGTATGTTTATCCGATTTTTTTTATACACTTTTGCGTCTATCTATAGGTAGACAGAAAAGCGTATACTCAACAAAAACAAAGTTTAATTAGCTACTTCACTAATAAATTTGATACGATACAGACGTAATTCTTCGTCATCATAATCGCCATCAAATTCTTCGAGTGCTGCTTCAATCCCATCGGTTTCTGATTCTATAAAATACTCATGAAGTTCTTCTTGTTGATCTTCATCCAGAATATCATCAATCCAATAGGAGATATTAAGTTTTGTACCGCTATAAACAATCGCTTCCATCTCTTTGATAAAGTCTACCATCGGTTTTCCTTTGGCAGCTGCAATATCATCAAGAGGCAGCTTACGATCTACATTTTGAATAATGTATAGTTTGAGTCCGCTATTTGCACCTGTACTTTTTACAATAAGGTCATCAGGTCGTAAAATATCATTGTCCTTTACATACTGATTAATAAAGGTTATAAACTCTTTTCCATATTTTTTTGCTTTACCATCACCTACACCGTGTACAGAAGAAAGTTCTTCAATCGTTAAAGGATACTTGATCGCCATATCATCTATAGACGGATCTTGGAAAACAATATATGGAGGTACATTTAATTTTTTGGATATCTTCTTACGAAGATCTTTAAGCATCTCGACAAGTTTCTTATCGGCGCCGCCTGTTTTAGGTCCAGAGACAATCTGATTATTGGTTGTATCATCATAGGTGTGATCATCTGTCATCATAAACGATGAAGGTGCACCTATATATGTCAATCCTTTTTCTGTGATTTTAATCACGCCGTAGGTTTCTATATCTTTAGAGATATACCCTGCTACAAGTCCCTGACGTATTAAGGCATGCCAATAGTTTTTATCACATTCATTACCACAACCAAAGAAAGGTTGCAAATGTGTTTTATGTGACGTAATAATCGCATTCTCTCTACCTAACATAGTAAATACCAAATCTTTCCCTTTATAAATTTGATTGGTATCACGTACTACTTTTAATACTTTTGCAAGCTCATTTTTTGCTTCGTGCTTTTTCTTAGGAAAACGCATATTATCATCTAGCATCCCTCCTTCTCCAGTCGCATTATCAAACGCTTCTCCAAAGTAATGCAGGATAAATTTACGTCTTGACATACTGGTCTCTGCATAGGCTACAACTTCTTGAAGTAATGCTTGTCCTATCTCCTGCTCTGCCACAGGTTTTCCACTCATAAATTTTTCGAGCTTCTCTATATCTTTATAGGCATAAAATGCCAGACAATGTCCTTCTCCTCCATCACGTCCCGCTCGACCTGTCTCTTGATAATAACTTTCTATACTTTTAGGAATATCATGATGGATTACAAAACGTACATCTGGTTTATCGATTCCCATTCCAAAAGCAATGGTAGCGACGACAACGTCTGTATCTTCCATCAAGAACATATCTTGATGTCTAACTCGCGTTTTTGCATCTAGTCCTGCATGATAGGGTACTGCTTTTAGTCCATTTACTTGTAGGGTTTGTGCGAGTTCTTCTACACGCTTTCGCGAAAGACAATAAATAATACCGCTTTTCCCTTCGTTTTGTTTTACAAACCGAATGATATCTGCATCTACATCCTTGGTTTTAGTCCGTATTTCATAATACAAATTAGGTCTATTAAAAGACGCTTTAAATGTATTAGCATTTGTCACGGCTAAATTCTTAAGAATATCTTCTTGTACTTTAGGTGTTGCTGTTGCGGTCACTGCTATAATAGGAATATTGTCTCCTATTCTTTTGAGGATACTTCGTAGATTACGGTACTCTGGTCTAAAATCATGTCCCCATTCAGAAATACAATGCGCTTCATCTATGGCTAGAAAAGAAATCGGAACCGATCGTAAAAACTCTGCATTTTCTTCTTTGGTCAATGATTCTGGAGCTACATATAAAAGTTTTGTCACCCCACGGGTGATATCTTCTTTTACAGTTTTAATCTCTCCTTTGGTTAATGAAGAGTTTAATACGTGCGCAATTCCTTCTTCTTGAGAAATACCCCGCAACGCATCTACTTGATTCTTCATTAACGCAATTAATGGAGAAACCACGATTGCTGTACCTTCTTTAAGTAGTGCTGGTAGTTGGTAACATAGCGATTTCCCACCTCCAGTGGGCATAATCACAAATGTGTGCTCTCCTCCAACAATACTTTTTATAACTTCTTCTTGAAGTCCTTTAAACTGCCCAAAACCAAAATATTTCTTAAGCGCAGCATGTAAGTCTAATTGCTCACTATTCATTTATTCTTCTGCATTTTTGCATACCTTTGTATCACATAAATATAGTGAATTCCTTACGGTATACAAACCCTATAAAAACTAAATTTTGAATATTACACAGCAGATAATTTCTAGCGCCCAGAAAACCATAGCTATAGAACAGAAAGCTATTGCCCATCTTCAAACATTAATAGACGAAGAATTTGCACAAGCAGTCTCCGTAATTTACAACTCAGAAGGGCGTGTTATCATTACTGGTATAGGGAAAAGCGCTATTATCGCACAAAAAATTGTAGCCACACTTAATAGTACAGGAACGCCTGCTATATTTATGCACGCTGCCGATGCCATTCATGGAGATTTAGGAACCATCCAACAGGACGATACAGTGATCTGTATTTCTAAAAGCGGAAACACGCCTGAGATTAAAGTGCTTGTCCCACTTATTAAGAAGACTAATAATCCATTAATTGCGATTACTTCCAATAGAGATTCCTTTTTAGGAACACAAGCAGACTATGTATTACATGCTTATGTAGAAGTAGAAGCGTGTCCTAATAATCTAGCCCCTACCACAAGTACAACAGCTCAATTAGTTATAGGTGATGCCGTAGCTGTTGCCTTACTAGACCTAAAAGGGTTTTCTGATAAAGATTTTGCGAAGTACCACCCAGGCGGAGCTTTAGGAAAAAAGCTTTATTTACGTGTAAGTGATCTTACAGAGATGCATGAAAAACCATCGGTTACTCCAGAAGCGAGTATTAAAGAAGTGATTGTAGAAATATCTGCAAAACGATTAGGTGTAACCGCTGTGATTGAAAATAAGAAAATTATAGGAATCATCACCGATGGGGATTTACGTAGAATGCTTTCTAAAAATGATACATTCGAAGGACTAACAGCAAGAGATATTATGAGTGCTTCTCCTAAAACTATTGAAAATGATGAGATGGCTGTGACTGCAAAACGTATTTTAGAAGAAAACGGGATTAGTCAGTTACTAGCTACAGATCAAGGAGTATATAGTGGTGTAGTACACATACACGATTTAATAAAAGAAGGAATTATTTAATGGCGTCAAAAAAAAATAAAACTCCGCAATCTGAAATGTCTTTTCTAGACCATTTAGAAGAATTACGTTGGCATTTAATACGATCTACACTGGCTGTTGTGATTATAGGTACTGTCGCTTTTATTTTTAGGAAATTTTTATTTGAGGTCATTATTTTTGGACCTTCATATCCCGAGTTTGTTTCTTACGACATTCTTTGTAAAATATCCAATCTAGTAGGAATGCAGAAAGGGTGTATTGGAGAAGGAGATTTAGACTTTATTGTACAAAGCCGTAAAGTAGGAGGACAATTTAATGCGGCTATCTGGACATCTATTACAACAGGTGTTGTCGTTGGTTTCCCATATATATTGTATGAATTCTGGAAATTTATTTCCCCTGGATTGTATGACAATGAGCGTAATAGTTCAAGAGGTTTTATTATCATCGCATCCTTATTATTTTTTACGGGAGCCTTTTTTGGGTATTATGTCATTGCACCATTATCTGTCAATTTCTTATCTG
>JBLHOX010000290.1:0-4776 GCA_047623725.1 Dokdonia sp.
GTCTGGAGATGTATTAAGAGACTGGGGACCTCGTCCTTCTGAAGCGACTCAACTAGTCAATGACTATAAAGAAGCGCACGGTACACTGACTCCTGAATTTAAGCAAGATTTACAAGTTTGGTATAATAAAGACAAAGGACAAAATACGGCAGAAGATTTAGTCGCTTTCCTAAAATTCGCTTAGTATAACTACCCTTGAAAGTTAAACGTAATCGTTCCTTTTTGAGAAGTGGTAGACGTACTATTAAATAACGCATCAGAAGCATATAAAAGTGCTTGATCGATCAAGCATCCATTAGAAGAAGTGGATGCTTTTTTATTGTACTCTTTTTTAATGATGGTTCCTGTACTATTTACTTCTATATCAAGTACAATTTTCCCTAGCGCATCGCAGGTATATACTGGATTAGGAATCACAACAGCATTCCTGTCTTTTAGGTTATAAGAGACCGTACTTTCCCTATTTCCTTTTTTACTGTTACGCTCCTTCTCTCTTGCTTCAATTTGAGCTTTGATATCTTCTTTGCGTTCAGCCATGGCAAGCTCACGAGATTTCTTATTTTCTTCTAGCGTTCTTTCATTTTCGGCAACAAGATCTTCCACACTTCGTAACTTCTGTTCTTCTATCGCTTTGCGTATGGGATCATCTTCAGAAAACAACGCCTTGCTTTCATTACGCAATTCACTTGAATTGTATGCTTGATGACTTTTTACAATAGATTTCTGCGTTGTCGTTTCTTTTTCTTCTTGCTTTTCCTCCACAAGAGGGTCCTGAATCACAGGAATTTCTATAAAGGTTTCTTCTTCGGGGTTTGGATTTTGATATGGCTTTACGCCTAAAAAGAAAAAGATAAGCACCAAAAAACATGCGCCCGAAAACGTAATAAGCATGGCTTTATCTTGATGGCTCAACTTCATAAGGTTTCTAAAATAATCAAAATCTATGATATTAGGTAAACGATTAACAGTCTTTAGCTATTATCCTGACCAGGAAAATGCTGTTCAAACGTCACAATATCTTGTGCATTATCTACAGAATACTCACCTATTTTGGTTCTTTTTAATGAAGTAAGGTGTGCGCCACTTTGCAATCCTTTTCCCATATCATACGCTAATGATCGTATGTAGGTCCCTTTACTGCAACGTACTCTAAAATCTACTTCTGGCATCGCAATTCTAGTGATTTCAAAATCGTAGATCGTGATTTCTCGGGTAGGAATGGCTACTTCTTCGCCGGCTCTTGCAAATTCGTACAAGCGTTTTCCGTCTTTCTTTAAGGCAGAAAATATAGGTGGGCGTTGTTGGATAGCGCCTTGGTACGCTTTCGCGAAAGCGTGTACAGCCTCCTCTGTAATATGATCTGTAGAAAAGGTTTCATCTACCTCTGTTTCTAGATCATACGAAGGTGTTGTAGCTCCTAGCATCACCGTGCCTGTATATTCCTTTTCTTGTCCCACAAACTCATGGATACGCTTGGTAAACTTCCCTGTACAGATAATCATAAGGCCTGTAGCCAGCGGATCTAATGTCCCAGCATGTCCCACTTTAATTTTCTTAATATTCAGATTTTTACGAATGAGCCAACGCACTTTATTCACCAACTGAAACGAACTCCATTCCATAGGTTTATCAAACAGTAATACCTGTCCGTCTTTATAATCTTGGTCTGTAAGGTTTGAGGTATCAGACATAAACTGAAGTCTTTTTTTGGAATACATTATCGATTATACAAACTAAATCCAATGGCGATTAATCCTACGATCAAGCAGTAAATAGCAAACCAAGAGAGTTTACTTTTCTTCACCAATTTAATCATCCACGTACAGGCAACGAGTCCTGCAAAAAATGCTGCAAAAAAACCAATTACAAGAATAGATACATTTCCTACATCTGAAGATAATTCTCCTCCTAAAATGTCTTTGGCGATTTTTCCTAAAATCAATGGGATCACCATTAAAAATGAAAAACGAGCTGCTTTACTTTTATCATTCCCTAATAATACAGAAGTCGATATGGTAGCTCCACTTCGAGAAATTCCTGGAATCATGGCTACCGCTTGTGAAACCCCTATGATAAACGCATTCTTAAAAGATACTTTCTTCTGTGTGTCTTTTGCTTTATCTGCCATCCATAACAAAACCGCTGTTACAATAAGCATACATCCTACTAAGAGAATATTACCTCCAAATAAAGCTTCTAGTTCTTCTTCAAAAAACAAACCAACAATCACTGCAGGAAGCATAGACACGATAATCTTTGTAGAAAACTGCGTCTCTTCATTCCATTTGAATTTAAATAATCCAGTGATGATTTCCCAAATATCTTTTCTAAAAACAACAATGGTACTCAAAGCAGTAGCAAAGTGTACTACGACCGTAAACATCAGGCTTTCTTCTGGGACAGACGTATCGCCAAGAATGGCTTTTCCTATCTCAAGGTGACCACTAGACGAAACGGGTAAAAATTCGGTAAGACCTTGGATAATACCAAGTAAAAGGGCATCTAGATTATTCATGAATGCAAAGATGCGGTTACTAAGGGTAAATGACAAATAATAGCACAATTATAGCTATAAATATGAAAATCCCCACAACAAAGTTCTACCAGTAATATTCTCTCCAATCACGCACTTTTACATCACATCCCCTTAATGTCTCAAGGGTTTTAGGCTTTCTTATGGCTTTAAAAAAATAATGTCGCGTACGTAACCCTAATATTTCTACTGTAAGGAAAAGGAAAAATTCAAAAATTACTTCTACAACGAAGTATAAGACAAGTTCTACAATAGCGTCTAACACTATTTTATCTTATTAGGATTTAAAAGAATAGCATACACTTCGATACCAAATCCTAATAATACAATCGCTGGCGCAAGGCGTATACGTCTCCAATGATAGATTTCAGGATTAAACACATTAGGATCATCACTACCTCCTCCAGACATGAGTATAAAACCAAGTGCAATCACTCCAAGTCCAATAAGCATCCACTGATAGTTTTTCTTACCAAAAATAAATTCTGTTTGATGCTTTTGCGATGATGATGTTTTACGTTTTTGCTCTCCCATGTCTATGCCCGCATAAGGCGGGTATCTTTATATTACAACTCACGTATGTGAGTATCTTTAATTAAATTCTGTAAACAAAACCTCATCTCCAACGGCTACTTGAGCAATATGATTGGACGAAGATCCTGTAATCGTGCTCGCAAGATACAAAGTAACATTTTTATTTAAAACTTTCTTGCGAATTCCTTCTAATGTATATCGGCGTTCTAATCCTATATTGATGGAATAAAATGTTCTGGCTAGTTCTGCAAAGACTTACATAAAAGCGAAAGAATGAAAATACGTTTCATACTAAAAATATTTTAACAATAAGATTTCAATTTGATAGCACTACTTCTAAGACTGAAAACTCCTATTAACGATTCTAAATATCTTCCTTCATGGTCGTTATTTATATTTTTAGAGCATCTAGAAATGCTTGCTTATATTGCTTTGAAACCTCAACGGTGCTTCCTCCTTCATAAATCTTTGCCGCTGTAATTTTTTTGATTTCACTATCTTCTATCTTAGGATTCTAAATGAGACAAGAAACACATAAAAGCGAAATAAAAAACGAAAGGATGAGAATACGTTTCATAGGATTGGAATTTAACACATTAACGGAAAATGCATTAAAATATTTTATGCTTCAAGATGGGCGTATTATTTAGCTATCACAGCACTTGTAATCCCGTCAAGCACTCCATTCACTTTTTGTACAACAGCTGCTTTATCAGTAATCCCATGACGTGCTGTTAAGAAAGAAGCATCAAAATAGGATACAAACACCTGTCCGTTTTCATCTTCGTGTACTAATACTTTTAGAGGTAAGTCAATACCAATACTCTGATTACTTTGCATGAGTAACGTTCCTGCTTTTGGGTTTCCAAAAATTAACACGCGTGTAGGACGTAACTCAAGACCTACACTTGCTGCTCCTTTATCATGAGATATAATCGCCATGACATGCAACCCTTTAGAATTCACTACCTCTTGAAGTTTTGAAAAGGTTTCATCTGCGGTATGCGGACTCTTTTTTGTAATGATTTGATCGTTTATAGACGCTACCGAAGCACCTTCTATCGTTGTATTCCCTGTAAATCCAGCCAACGCTCCATTTACCTTTTCAATCACAGTTTGTGGTTCTGAAATATCGTAACGACTCGTAAGCGTTGTTCCATTATAATAACTCACTTGAGTATCTCCTGCTTCATCTTCCCATATCAAGAGCTTCAAAGGAAGGTCCAAACCTATTCTTTGATCCTGTTGCATCAGTAATGTACCTCCTTTTGGATTTCCAAAAATGATCGTGCGTGTAGGACGCAATTCAAGACCTGCTTTCTTAGCTACAATTGAGTGATCAATATTAGCCATGATTTTAAAGCCTTTTTCTTTTAGTTGTGGGATGAGCGTATCAGCAAGTTGTGATACTGTTTTCTCTTTGGCTACCGTAATAAATTCAGAAGTTGACATAGGTGCTGTTGTGGTTTTTTGTTGCTTTTCTGCACAACTCATCACAAGCACGCTTAAAAACAATACATAGATTCCGTTTTTCATATCACCTTTTTGTCGTAATGAATTATAAATTTATACCTATTTACTATAGATTATTTTACAGCACTAGTGTTGTGGGGTTCGCTTTCGCGAAAGCAAAAAAAGAATCCAACCCTTAAGTATTTGCTAATAGAATTAATTGCGTGCTATTCATGTAGTTCGTTTTTATTCTTTAA
>JBLHOX010000291.1:0-4757 GCA_047623725.1 Dokdonia sp.
CGTTTTAAGTGACTTATATTATTAGTGATTTTTGGGAAGAACTTAAATCCTTCTGGGGTTTTATCATACCACTTTTCATACTGTTCTTTAGGGAAAAGTCGATAGAACGTAGCATTGAGCTCTATGCTATTAAACTGACTCGAGTAATACCCCAATTCATCTTTGGTACCTCGTGGATAAAAGTTTTTTAAATCTTGCTTATTCCATTTAGCACAACCTACATAGATTTGCAAAGGACTTGAATGAATATGATTACCTAAGACCCTTTCTGTATCTATATGATCTTGAGGTAATGTAAAATCGATTGCTTCAGGTTGATCTACTTTTCCAAATTTCATCTTTCTATTTTGTAAAACATAAAGATAAAATAAATAGGTTTTCACCTACTGTATTTATAGGACAAATCAACTATAACGTTGGCGTAAAAACAGCGATTGAAAAATTTGAATACGCGTATATTCCCATAAGTATGTTATCTTGTCCTCATAAACGTAAGATATATTCATTCTTAAATACAGGTTTTATTCTTTATAAAAAAGCAAGTAAAAAAAATCAAAAAACCTGTAACAAAATATGAAGTTTACAGTCTTATGACTAGACATCAAACATTAATTACATATTAAATTACACTTTTATGAAAACGATTAAATTATTAGTTGCAGTAGTACTTATGGCTGTTGCTTTCCCTACACAAGCGCAAACTGCAGATGAGATTATTACAAATTACTTTGAAAATACGGGTGGTGAAGAAGCTTGGAGTAAACTTGAAGGAGTCCAAATTAACGCTATAGTAAATCAAGGAATGGAAATTCCAGTGACTATTATCGAAATGAAAGATGGTCGTCAAATGATTAAAATTAATTTACAAGGACAAGAAATCACACAATTAGCCTATGATGGTGAAGTTGCTTGGACTACAAACTTCCAATCAATGAAATCAGAAAAAGTAGATTCTGAAACATTAGAAAATTTTAAAATTCTAGCAGGTAAAAGTTTCCCTAGTCCGTTTTTAAATTATAAAGAAAAAGGATTTACGATCGCACTTTTAGGAGAAGAGCTTATCGATGGTACAAACACCTATAAAGTTGAGATCACTATGGATCCTGTAAAAGCTGACGGAGAAATGGTAGACAACAAAGTAACATATTACTTTGAAGATGAGAATTTTGTGCCTATTCAGACAGCATCAGAAGTTCCTTCTGGACCTGCAAAAGGACAAATTTCTAAAGATACGTTTAGTGATTATGCAGAAGTAGTAGTAGAAGGACAAGCCGAAGGAGAAGGATTATACTTTGCATTTGCAAGAACCGTTTTTGGCGGACAAGCAATAGAGATTAAAAGCATCGTGCTTAACCCTGAAGTTACTGACGATATGTTTGCTTTTCCAGTACAAGAATAACGTTTAGATATCTTAAAACCTCAATCGTAAAGATTGAGGTTTTTTATTTCGCTTTAAGCGAAAAGAAATACAAATAAATAATCAATCATAATTCTCATGAAAACTAAAAACATTTTTTTAGGATGTCTCTTTGCATCCTTTACTTTAGTAGGTAGTGCGCAGGAAATTGTTCTTAAGGGGAAAGAACTTTTTGGCGATATTACTGCTAGACAAATTGGACCTGCTCTAATGAGTGGACGTATCATAGATATGGAAGTCCACCCTACCAACCCACAGATTATCTATACCGGTACCGCAGGTGGTGGTGTATGGAAGTCTAACAATGGTGGTGCATCATACTCCCCTATTTTTGAAGAACATATACAATCTATAGGTCAGGTAGCCATAGATCCTAATGATCCAGACAAAACGGTTTGGGTAGGAACTGGAGAAATATGGACGCGTAACTCCGTTTCTGTAGGAGACGGTCTGTACAGATCTAAAGATGGTGGTGTTAATTGGGATAAAATGGGCTTTGATAACTCAGAACGTATTTCTGGTATTGAGATTCATCCTGAAAATAGTGATGTTGTCTATGTTGCTGTATTAGGTTCGCTTTGGAGCGAAAGTACAGAGCGTGGTATCTATAAAACAACAGACGGAGGAAAAACGTGGAATAACATCTTATATGTAGATGAAAATACAGGAGCTGCCGATTTTATGATGGATCCAAACAATCCAGATGTACTCTATGCAGCCATGTGGGAACATAGACGTACGGCTTGGGATTTTAATTCTGGAGGAAACGGAAGTGCTTTACACAAATCTACAGATGGCGGTGCTACTTGGAATAAAATACATAATGGTTTTCCTGAAGGAATCTTAGGACGTATCGGAATTGCCGTTGCCCCTTCTGATTCTAACCGTGTATACGCTGTGATTGAATCTGAAAAAGATAAAGGGTTATACCGCTCTAACGATGCTGGAGCTACTTGGGAACAAACCAATAGTGACTTTGCACTAACGGTTCGTCCTTTTTACTTTTCTAGAATTGTCGTAGATCCTAAAGATCCAGACGTTGTTGTAAAAGGAGGTTTGAGTGGATCTATCTCTAAAGATGGAGGAGAAACATTTGTATCATTAGGTAATATGCACTCTGATATTCATGATATTGTATTTGATATTAATGACTCTGATAGAATGCACGTAGGAACTGATGGTGGTGTATATCGTTCTTGGAATCAAGGAACGACTATGGAGATTGTAAGCAATTTACCATTATCACAGTTTTACCACATTAGTGTAGATGATGCCGAGCCTTATAGAATATATGGAGGTTTACAAGATAATGGTTCTTGGTATGGTCCTTCTTCTTCTCCTGGAGGTGTAGAAGCTCGTGATTGGGTACGTGTAGGTGTAGGTGATGGTTTTAGAGTTCTAAAGCACCCTACTAAAGAAATTCTATATTCAGAAATGCAAGGTGCAGATAATGTATGGCGCTATGATATGGAACGTAACTACACTAAAAATGTAAAACCACTTCCTGTAACTGGGTATGACGATTTACGTTTTAACTGGAATGCTCCTATGGCAGTAAGTTCTCATCAACCAGATCGCTTTTATATGGGAAGTCAATATTTACACGTCAGTGATAATATGGGAGATACCTGGAAAATTATTTCTCCAGACTTAACCACCAACGATCCAGCAAAGCAACCTACAAAATCAGGAGGACTTTCTAATGATACTTCTGGAGCAGAAAAGCATACGACTATCTTTACCATTGCTGAATCTCCAATGGATCAGAACATATTATGGGTAGGAACTGATGATGGAAATGTTCAGGTCACTAAAGACGGTGGTAAAAACTGGACAAATGTTACTGTAAATATTGCAGGACTTCCTGCAAATACATGGGTATATCATATTGAAGCTAGTGTTCATGGTAAAGGAACTGCGTATGCCGTTTTTGATGGTCATGCCCGTGGAGATATGAAACCTTATGTATATAAGACAAAAGATTATGGAGCTACCTGGACAAACATCGTAACTGATGATATTTCAATGTTTGCTCGTAATATTCAAGAAGATTATGTAAATGAAGATTTATTATTTTTAGGAGCAGAAAACGGTTTATACATTACTGTAAATGGAGGTAAAAACTGGTCACATTTTACAAATAACTTCCCTCATACAGCCATACACTTTTTAGATCTTCAAAAAAAGACAAATGATTTGGTCGCTGGAACACACGGACGTGGAGTCATCATTATAGACGATATAAGTACCTTACGTGAAGTGACTCAGGAAGTATTGGCAAAAAAAGTACACTTCTTTGAAACGAAGATTGGTACTATGGTAGAAGAAGGCGGCTTTGGCGGTGGAAGCACAGAGTTAGAATTTGTAGGACAAAACCCTGGTACATCTTTACAATTAAAGTACTATTTACAAAAACGACATACGTTTGGAAAAATGTCTTTAGAGATTCAAGATATGGAAGGTAATAAAGTGTCTACCATATCACCTGGAAAATCTAAAGGAATTAATATTGTACGTTGGGATTACAACACAAAAGCGCCTAAAAATGCTGCTGGAAAGACATTAAGTTTTGGAGCATTCCAACCTATGAGAGCAAAAGCTGGTACATACAAAGCGGTTCTCAAAAAAGGAAAGGATACGTATGAAACTACTTTTGAAATCCAAAATGATCCTAAGTCTTTTATTACTGCTAAAGAAAGAGAAGCACAACATGCTACTTCCCAAACACTTTTTGATATACAAGAAGATTTAGCCTATATGGTCTATACAATGGATGAGATGATTAAGAGTGGAGAAAAAGCGATAGAAACCAATGCAAAAGCTAAAAAAGTAGCGCAACCACTTATTGATGAACTTAATGCACTAAAAAATACATTAGTAATTACATCAGGTGATAATTATGTAGATTCTGCTCCACCTCAATTAAGAGAAAAACTAGGAACATTATATAGTGATGTTGCTGCCAATTATGAAGCACCTAGTCAAGCACAATTAGAAAATCTTACATTACTTTCTGATCGATTTGCTAAAGCAGAAGCTGATTTAGAGAAAATAACAAGTAAGCGTTTATCTAAATTTACAAAGTATATGGAGAAAGCGAGTCTACCTGCTATGGAATTAAAAAGCAAAGAAGACTTTTTAAAATAATAAATTACATTTTATTAAATGTTCAAAAAACACCTTCAATAGAAGGTGTTTTTTTTGTTATTTAACAGTTGTGTGTCCTGCGTTACTTGGGGATACAAAATAAGATTAAGTTCTTTGAAAAACAAGTAACATAACTATTATTGAGATGATAGGCTTTGTTAAAGAAACCGAAACGAGCTAGCACCCATAAAGG
>JBLHOX010000292.1:0-4733 GCA_047623725.1 Dokdonia sp.
GTCAGGTGCTGGAAGTATAAAGTGATTTGAGTTTTGAAAATTGAAGTCTTATGCTAGGTGATTGAGTGATTTGATTTCGCCGAAAGGCAGAAAGAAAATAGTATCGAAATCCCAATTTGGAATTTGTATGTTGCTAGAAGTTGGAATTTTTTTTGAGATTTGAGATTTGATTTTTTTGGAATTTGAAATTTTATCCAGATGCTTAAATGAATACTACGAAAGAATAAATTGAAATTAATTAACGAGATTCCCGACGGAATTTATGCTGAGCATAGTCGAAGTACGGGAATATAAATTACCCGCCTATGCGGGCATTACTATGAAAGTATTAGCAAATGATGGAGTATCACAAACAGGTATTGATACATTAGAAAAAGCAGGATTTGAAGTCATTACGACAACAGTAGCTCAAGAGCAATTGGCAAACTATATCAATACAGAGCAAATAGATGTTGTGTTAGTACGTAGTGCAACGACAGTGCGTAAAGAAGTAATTGATGCGTGCCCAAGCCTTAAAATTATAGGACGTGGTGGTGTTGGTATGGATAATATTGATGTTACCTACGCTCGCGAAAAAGGAGTACACGTTATTAATACCCCAGCAGCCTCATCGGCTTCTGTTGCAGAGCTCGTATTTGCTCATTTATATGGAAGTGTACGCTTTTTATATGCTGCTAATAGAGATATGCCACTAGAGGGAGATTCAAAATTTAAAAACCTTAAAAAGGCGTATGCAAAAGGGGTTGAACTTAGAGGAAAAACATTAGGTATCTTAGGATTTGGACGTATAGGACAAGAAGTAGCAAAGATTGCCATAGGTTGTGGTATGAAAGTTATTGCAAGTGATCCATATATGGAAAAAGCAACAATAGAAATTCCATTTTTTGATGGACAATCGGCTTCTTTTACGATAGAAACAATTGCCAAAGAAGACCTACTTAAACAAGCAGACTTTATTACATTACACGTTCCTGCTCAAAAAGAATATGTAATTGGAAAGAGTGAATTTGCAATAATGAAAGACGGTGCTGGTATTGTAAATGCCGCAAGAGGTGGTGTGATAGATGAAGTAGCACTAGTTGATGCGCTTGACAATGGTAAATTATCTTTTGCAGGATTGGATGTTTTTGAAAACGAACCAAAGCCTGCGATCAAAGTATTAATGAGTCCAAGAGTATCGCTTACACCGCATATAGGGGCTGCGACACAACAAGCACAAGATCGTATTGGAACAGAACTTGCTGATCAAATCATTGAGATTTTAAAATAAACCGTAAGTAAATAACCATATATATAGAGAGAGAGAGCAGTATACCCTATTGTTTTCAAAAACTATAAAAAATCACCTTGTCATACAAAGGTGATTTTTTTATGAATACAAATCAAAATATCGGCGAAATACACTTAAAGAAAGATAAAATGCGTTTCCAAGTATCGAAATTCAGCTTCTTTTAAATATTTCGTGCATTCAAATCAATGAACTACCCCGAGGCAGAGCCATCGAGGTATCAAGCGGAAAAAACTTATTTTTAGTTTTATGAAAACTATCCGTTTTCAAACTTTCCTCTTTGACCCCGAGGTAGAACCTCGAGGAATTCTATAGATTAATAACTTAAATTATAAAAGATGTCAGGATTACTAGACTTATTAAACAGCCCAATGGGAAAACAGATTATTAGCGGAGTGAGCGGGTCTACAGGTCAATCAGAAAGTGATACAGGAAATCTATTAAGTATGGCAATGCCTGTACTTATGGGTGCCATGAAAAAAAATGTACAAACTCCAGATGGAGCAGCAGGATTAATGGGAGCCCTTTCAGGGAAACACGATGGTGGTATATTAGACAATCTAGGAGGTCTTTTTCAAGGAGGTGTAGATGATAGTGTGCAAAAAGATGGAGAAGGAATATTAGGACACCTTTTAGGAGGTAACCGCCCTAATGTAGAAAATGCATTAAGCCAAAAATCAGGAATGGATGCTGGATCTGTAGCACAAATTCTTAAAGTAGCAGCACCTATCTTAATGGGAGTCTTAGGAAAGCAAACAAAACAAGCTGGAGTAAGTGATGCTGGAGGAATGAATGCACTACTTGGAGGAATGTTAGGAGGGCAACCTAAAGAAAATCAGAGCCTTATATCTTCATTACTAGATGCAGATGGAGACGGAAGCATCTTAGACGATGTCGCTGGTATGGTACTAGGAGGAGGTAAGAAAAAAGGAGGACTTGGCGGATTATTAGGAGGTCTCTTCGGAAAATAAATCGTACGTAACCTAATTGTTATTTAAAATCACATACTACTGCGGTAGTATGTGATTTTTTGTTTTTAGAGACAAGCTTGTTGGGAGTACTCCCTCACCCAACTACCCTGTTCACTCATTTGTTGTTTGTATAACCGTAGTACGGCTATACATTTGTTCTAAAGAAATAGGAAACCTATACATAGAACATTAACACAAATTTTGAACTAAAATTAGTACATTTAAGATTATGAAAAAGATTTTTTACACCCTCATTCTTGCCGCCTTTGTTATAGGATGCGCATCGACAAACACAAAAAATGATATTGCAAATACCGCTGGTAATACATCAGATACCGTACGTATTGCAAATGACAGCTTAGAGTTTGAAATCCTTATTATAGAACCTGGATTTAATAATTGGCTAGTCACACAAAGACCAAGAGGATATTACGAGCAATTCTGGCTAGAAACTAGAAATATCATTAGAGTCGTAGAGTATAACAATCGTGTCCTAAACAACGCTCGATTTGATCCTAATATCTACATACAACAAATCAATTATGAGCGAGGCGTAGATTATGGCTATGAAGTAAATTATTTATTACATAATTGGTTTGAATTTTTTAAAAAACGATACAATCAAAAGCTCCGATAATTGTATTTTTGCTCTGTGATACAGAACTTTAAAAATCGTTGGGAAATAAATAAAAACTGGCAACTCATTCACCCATTTCTGGGAATGATTGCCACTTTTTTTTCTGCATACCTCATTGCGCGAGGTATTGTAAAAGCCATTTCGTTTCAAAATGAAACGTATACGTACATAGCTATGATTCTAATATCACTAGCTATTGCCTATATTTTATTAAAAATTACTTTTTGGCTATTTACAAAACTATATAAACGTTGGGGAGTGACGCAACGATGGCAGCTTATTGCGATGTTTTTAGTCTTTGCCATTACGGGAAGTACGGCTGGAAAACTTTCTAATCCACTACTAGAATTGATAGGACTTGCCAAAGACACGACTAACGGCTGGCTGTATTGGCCTGTTAGAATTCTGTTAATCTTTCCAATATATCAAGTTTTATTAGTCATATTTGGATGGATATTTGGTCAATATGCTTTTTTCAAAAACTTTGCGATCAAAATGGCCTCAAGAATGGGGCTTGGATTTTTATTTAAAAAGTAAACTTGCGTACCTATCGTTTACATATCGCCCAGTGTATATCGGCTGTAGCCCTTATCACTTCGTTACTGCTTCCTGCGGTAGTCAACCTATTGCATAGTGCTGAAGGCCACGATCACTTTGATAATTGTGAAAATCCATCAGATACACACGTACACAAAAAGAAATTAGATTGTAAACTCTTTGATGTAACATTCAATAAAAACGGTGTCTTTACAGCGACCAAAGAGGTTACCTTTATAGCATTACAGGAGATTCCTGAAAAAATAATGCACTCCTACACTATATACAGAAAAGTATATAGCACAACAACCACTAGAGGGCCTCCACATTGTTAATTATAGTAACACAACACTTTAATTAACAAACATTTTACCCATGAAATTTATTGTCATACTCTGCACGTTTATGTGCTGTGGTAGTGCTATTGCACAAGATTGTGCATATATTCTTTCTGGCTATGTAATAGACTTACACGATCAAGAAACCCTTGCTGACGCAACACTTAGCATAGAAGAACTCGGACGTGTAATAAAAACTGATGCCAAAGGGAAATATATCTTTAAAGATCTATGTAAAGGCGTCACCTATAGCGTACGCGTATCACACCCTTCTTGTGATGCAGAGAACATAAAAGTAACCATTAACGGAGATACAGAACGTACCATTAATATGGAGCATCACCTAGAAGAACTCGGTGAAGTTTCTATCACAGCAGAAGCACGTAAAAGTGGTGGTAGAACTGCTGTGGAGTCTCGATTATCTAATGAAGATATACAAGCCAATAGTGCAGGTTCTCTCGGAGACGCCTTAAACCAATTGAGTGGTGTCTCTTCTTTAAATACGGGAAACACGGTGGTAAAACCTGTCATTCAGGGATTACACAGTAGTCGTGTTGTACTCATCACCGATGGTACTAGACTACAAGATCAAGAATGGGGTGTAGAACATGCTCCCAATGTAGATTTGAATAATGCAGGAAGTATTTCTGTGATCAAAGGTGCTGCCGGATTACAATACGGTGGAGACGCTGTAGGTGGTACGATTATCGTAAACCCAAGACGTATTCCTATTTCGGATAGTTTATATGGAGAGACACTTATTACTGGTGTTTCCAATGGTCGTGGTGGTAGCATCACCTCTACCCTAGTCAAATCGTATAATTCGGGTTGGTATGGCAGTTTTCAAGGTACGTTAAAGCGCTTTGGAGATTTTGAAACACCAGATTACATATTAAGTAATACAGGCGCTTTTGAACGCGATGTCGCAGTACGCATTGGTGTCAATAAGTATTCGTATGGAG
>JBLHOX010000293.1:0-4728 GCA_047623725.1 Dokdonia sp.
GCTGCGGCACCACCGCCTGCAATAATAGCTAAAGCCCACGTAAATATAGGATCAACATCTCCCATGGTCACCACCATTAAGAGTGTACCAGCAATCCCTGCCAAAGGCACAGAAATAGTATCCAATACATTATCCAACCAAGGAATAAAATAGGCAAACGTTTCAAAAGCTGCTGCAATGCCTAATAACCATAAGGCGGTAGTACTCCCAACCCATTGCCAATCTTGATCTACAGGAAACCATCCATAATGTGCCGCTAAACTCACCAGAAGTAACGGAATAAAAATCCGAAACCCTGCGGCGGCGGCTAGAGAAAAGCCTAATACAATACTTATTATAAGTTCAAAAACCATGTGTAATTATATAGTTGCTCTAAGATACTATTTTTGTTCATATTCTTCTACAAACATATCGTCTTTAAAACCGATGAGATATACTTTTGATTTTGCTCTAGTCACAGCGGTATAAAGCCATCGTAAGTAATCTCTACTCATACCATCTGGAAGATACGGCTGTTCTATAAAGACCCGATCCCATTGCCCTCCTTGTGATTTATGACACGTAATAGCATACGAGAATTTTACTTGAAGTGCGTTAAAGAACGTATTGTTTTTAATTTTAAGAAATCGTTTATATTTTGATGTTTCATCCGCATAATCTTTTTGTACTTCTTGGTATAAACGATTGGAATCTTCATAAGGTAAAGAAGGGGTTTCCATCGCTAGGACATCAAGCATCACTACGGTATCAAAAGGTGCCATATTGGGATAATCAATCATTTGCACTTTGACTTCGGCAAATCTGAATCCATATAACTCCTTAATCGCATAAATTTCTAATATCTTAACAATATCACCGTTGGCTATAAAACCCGCATCACTTTTGGCATCTACCCAGAAGTAATTATTTTTTACCACCATAAGATGATCTCCAGACGATATTTCTTCTTCTTGAAAAAGAATACGTGATCGTATTTGCTGATTGTAGAGGTTGGCTCTTTTGTTAGATCTTACAATCATGGCAGTCTCTTCATTTCCTACTTGATCATACGAGTCTTGTATCGCATCCATAATCTCATGACCATCTACCAATCTAATAAGATCATCAAAACCATTTAGATCAAATTTAAAATCTTTAAAAAAACCATCGGCTAGATGTTCTCGTATTGTTGTTGCATTTGAGAGAATACCGCTACTTTCTGCTTGACGCATCACTTCATCAAGTTGCATTTCATCTACCTCCTTGTTATATTGTAATGATAATACGTTTCTATCTAACGCAGGTGAAAGGTCTAATTTTACGGGTGGCAACTGTGCATCATCTCCTATTAGGATAAGTTTACACTTATGGCCACTGTATACATATTGCATCATATCATCTAGAAGTGACCCATTTTCAAACAATTTGGATTCACTAGCTCTATCAGAAATCATAGAAGCTTCATCTACGATAAAGACACAATTACGATGTTTGTTAGGTTGTAATGTAAAAGAAACACCTCCTCCTTTATCTTTTTTAGGAAAATAAATTTTACGGTGTATCGTAAATGCTTGACGTTTACTGTAGTTACTTATTACTTTGGCAGCTCTACCAGTAGGCGCCATCAGTACTGAAGACAGCTGTGCTTTCCATAAGTTTTTCACCAAAGTACCAATAATGGTTGTTTTACCCGTTCCGGCATATCCTTTTAATAAAAAAACAGTATCATAATTGCTATCCAGAAGGAAAACTGAAAGCTTTTGTAAAAGGATATCTTGCTTTATAGTAGGCGTATACGGGAAGTCTGTACACATTAATTTATAAAACGACGAAGGGTCTGTAGACATAGAAGATTATTAGTTGGGTTAAATATAACGAAGGAAAATATCTTAATATGTTTTTACGAATAAAAAAAAATTGTAGATTTGCGAGTATACGTAAACTAATATAAAAACTTCTACGAATGAAAATTGTTTTGCAACTTGTACTTTGGGTAATCATAGGTGTATTATCATATTTACTTTTTAATGCCATCTATGGAGAAGTAAAATTTAATGAGATAAAAGAGAAAAGGTACAAAATGGCTATCGAGAACTTACGTGACTTACGTGTTTCTCAAATGGCTCATAAAACAGTGACTGGAAGCTATGAAGCAAATTTTGACAAATTAGTTCGTTTTATTGACACCGCTCAATTTACATTAACACAACGTAGAGATTCTACGGTTCTTGATATAGAGCAAACAGAAGCTTTTGGTGTAGATCAATACAAAGAGATTACGATCATAGATACTTTAGGTGTTAAATCTATAAAAGATTCTTTATTCGGAACTTCAAATCGTTACAAAACGATGATTAATGTTCCTATCAAAGGGTCAGATGCTAAATTTGAAATGAAAACAGGCACGATCAATAAAAGTAATATTGACTTTCCAGTATTTGAAATAAAAGTACTTAAGCAAGTGTTACTTTTTGATCAGGATAAAGATTTTATCAATAAAGAAAAGCAAGTGATTTCTGTAGACGGTGTAAATGGAGATGCCCTTACAGTTGGTTCTTTAAACAAGATTAATACAAACGGAAACTGGCCGAAGAGTTACGGTGCAAATGACGAATAATAATCAATCACATACCATATCAAAGAAATTGTCCATCCAAGTATGCTTAGATGGACTTTCTTTTTTTACCCAAAATATAGCTTCAAAGGAGGTTATAACCTATAAAACCATCCCTTTTGAGCAAAAAGTAGATCCTGCTAAGCTATTAGGAGAAGTCACTACTATTTATAATGCGTATCCTGAATTACAGGAAACCTATAAGAAAGTAGAAGTGGTCTATACCAATCACCTATTTACATTGGTACCAAAAGCAGTGTTTGATCCTGAAAAACTAACAGATTACTTAAAGTTTAACACCAAAATTCTCGCTACAGATTTTATTGCGTATGACACGCTGGATACGCAAGACATTGTCACCGTATACATCCCGTATGCCAATATCAATAATTTCTTTTTTGACACCTTTGGTGCTTTTGACTATTACCATGGAATGTCACTCTTTATCAAACAGATTTTAGAAAAAGAGTCGCATGATGCATCCCCAAGAGTATATATACATGTACATAAAAACAGTTTTGATATTGTGGTGACACATAAAAAGAAACTACTCCTTGCAAATGCGTATGACTTCTATTCAAAAGAAGACTTTATGTATTACACCCTATTTACCCTAGAACAATTAGAATTAAATCCAGATACCATAGATGTGATACTTACTGGACATATACAAAAAGAAGACCCTGTATATGAAATAGCATATACGTATATACGTAATTTAGAAATTAAAGAAACCCCAACAAGTATAATCCCAACGACCGATTATATTTTAAGTACGCTTATATGACACGAATCATTTCTGGAAAACATAAAGGACGCCGTGTTAAGGCGCCAAAAAAACTACCGACACGACCTACAACAGACATGGCCAAGGAAGCCTTGTTTAATATTATACGTAGTCAGTTTCATATAAGTTCGTTAAGAGTCTTAGACCTCTTCTCAGGCACTGGAAACATAAGTTATGAGTTTGCTTCGAGAGGATCACAACAAATAGTCGCTGTAGATGCTAATTATCATTGTGTACAGTTTATTAACAAAACAGCTGAGGAGTTTGAGTTTGATACCATACAAACTATAAAAAGTGATGCATTTAAATATCTAGAACGTGCATCAGGCACTTATGATATTATTTTTGCAGATCCACCGTATGATATGTCTATGGAGTTGTTTGAAAATATAGCCACACTTGTTTTTAAAAATAAGCTATTAGATATTGACGGAACACTTATCATAGAGCACAGCAAACACAGTAAAATGGATCATGTAGCCAATTATGTCGAAACTCGGCATTATGGTGGAAATGCTTTTAGCTTTTTTGTGTGGCCAGAAAGTGACGAAGAAGAGTAAAATACGATACCATATTCGTAGTGCATTTTGAGTTATTTCATCAATTTTGCCTAGCCATAAAGGGAATATCGCTGAAAATTTCAACTATTTTTTTGTGCTATTTACTTCAAGTACCCATTGAATGTATTGGCATTTATTCTTTTTTCGCTTAAAGCGAAAATCTATAAAGGCATAAAAAAGGATGACATTATAAAACATCATCCTTTTACCCAACATAGTGTGGTACTAAACCCTAGCTTTCTTCTTCTCCTACAGCTTCTGTTTGTGTTGTAACAGATCCTGTACTAGCATTACCATATACGGGAGTTTCGTTTCTTAAAATATCGATCACTCTTGCAAAATTATCTGCAGTCATGTACGGTGTTTCTTCACGTACACCTTTAAATGTTGTGAAATAAAACTTCCCTAAATCGATTTTTGGATCCCAAAGAGCTTGATAGCTATTAAGTTTTGTCCAACCTGTGGTTCCTTGTGCATAATGTGGCATAATTCGTATTATTTTAGTGAGATAAAATTGTATGCGTTACAATTCTGATACAAAACTAATACAGAAATAAAAGATAACAACAGGGCTAACACCCTTTTTTACAGGGTTATAAGAACTGTAAATAATGGTGAATAAAAGATTTGAAACTATGAAATTTAGATCCCACTAGAAAAACGGGATTAGTTCAACTAGCTATTTTTAATGCGTCTTTCAGACTCTTCAAAACAGCGTTTTACTAATAAAAAAGCAGGTCTATAAGCCGGATCCTGTATATACCTTGAAACGAGTTCAAAATATATCC
>JBLHOX010000294.1:0-4721 GCA_047623725.1 Dokdonia sp.
GTAATAGGGGTTGTTTCCCTGTTAAATCCGTATAATTATCTAAGAGATCATACCAAGATTCACCAACAATAACCTGATACGTTTTACGACCAGAAATAGTCTCATACGTTAAGGTATTATCTGCTTTACTATCGAGGTCTAAATAGCCAATTGGTGCATTATCAAAATGAATCATATACTTTTTTGAAGATAGCACGATTGGCATTGTATAGTTCATCAATACACTTCTAGTTTCGTAACCGTAATCTGTTCTGTTGAAAAGAGGTAATCTATTTCCACGACGATTCATGTCTAAAGCTCTCGCACCACCACCATAAAGAACTTCATTTTCCGTAAGATTAAATTCTATCTTTTCTGTTTCTTTGGCAATAATATTGTCTTTTACCAAGTCCATAGGTTCATGTCGGCTCTTATAGTAACCTCTTCGTTCTGATATAATTGGGATACCTTTATAAGAATAACTGACTTGAAATGGTGCAGTCATAATAGTGACCGTTATGCCGTCACTACCATAGGTAATGGCGTCACCAACATACTCATAATTGGTTTCAATAGCTTTGGGGCCCATAATCACCGCATGAGATCCTTTGTTATAGGTCTCACCATTAGGAAGAAATGATGTTTCTAATATGGTTTCGGAGATGTATTTAAAAACATAGGTTCCATCATTTGTAACGACTTCAAATTTCCCGTTTTCCTCTGAATGTGATTGGTAAATACGATCTGGATTTTGAGCACTAATAGAAAATGCGAAAAGTATATATACTCTAAATAGAACTATTTGTTTCATCTTAAGGTTTTATACCTACAAGGTTTTTAACTAACGCATATTTTCCAGTTTTAATAGTACCCCATTTCAACTTTGACATTGTTCTATCTAAACAGTCACAGAAATATCTGGCTTAACTGTTACCGGTTTTCCATTGACTTTAATATGTAATTCCGCGTCTCCTTCTAATTCAAAATGGGTTTCATTTTGAGTCACGCTAATTTTTAAAATTTGATGTCTAAAATTAACTTTAAAGGAATACGCTTCCCATTGCTCAGGGATTTTTGGTTCAAAAGTTAGGGTATCATTTTTAATACGCATACCACCAAAACCTTCAACAATACTCATCCATGTTCCAGCCATTGAGGTGATGTGTAACCCTTCGTGTACTTCGTGATTATAATCATCTAAATCTAAACGTGATGTTCTTAAATAAAATGTGTAGGCTTGATCCATGCGATCTAACTTTGCGGCCTGAATACTGTGAACACATGGCGATAATGAACTTTCATGTACCGTAAATGGTTCATAAAAGTCAAAATGACGTTCAAGTTCCTCTGTTGTAAATTGATCTTCAAAGAAATACATGCCTTGAAGCGTATCTGCCTGTTTAATATATGGAGAACGTAAAATGCGATCCCAAGACCATTTCTGATTAATCGGCCGTTGTACTTTATCTAAATCTGCAACTGTAATTAATTCTTTATCTAAAAAGCCATCTTGCTGAAGGTAAACTTGGTGTTCTTCAGAGTATGGGAAATACATATTATCTGCGACGCCCTCCCAAAGTTCTAATTCTTCGTGAGTGATTTTTGTTTTTCCTGAAATTCTTGCAAAATCATTGCTATGCCCTTCTTTTACTTTTTTAATCGTTTCTAAAGTATAATCGATGCACCATTTTGCGATATAGTTCGTGTACCAATTGTTATTTACATTATTTTCATATTCATTTGGCCCGGTAACTCCAAGAATGACATATTTATTTTTATTCGCTGAAAATGTAGCCCGTTGGTGCCAAAAACGGGAAATTGCTATCAACACTTCTAATCCCATTTCTGAGATATAACTAAAATCCCCTGTATAGCGGTAATAATTAAAAACCGCAAAGGCAATAGCTCCATTTCTATGGATTTCCTCAAATGTGATTTCCCATTCATTATGGCACTCTTCTCCATTCATGGTGACCATGGGATATAAGGCTGCACCATTTTTAAATCCTAGTTTTTCAGCATTCTCGATTGCCTTTTCTAGATGGTTATATCTATAGATTAAAAGATTTCTAGCGACGCTCTGGTCTTTTGTAGCCATATAGAAAGGGATACAATAAGCTTCAGTGTCCCAATACGTGCTTCCACCATATTTCTCTCCCGTAAATCCTTTTGGTCCAATATTTAATTGTGCATCTGTTCCGAGATACGTCTGATTTAAATGAAAGATATTAAATCTAATGCCTTGTTGCGCTTTCACATCGCCTTCAATTGTGATATCTGCCCTATCCCATATTTGAGACCATGCTTTTTTCTGTACCTCGAGTAAAGCTAAAAACCCTGATTTTGTAGCCTTTTCTAAAACCGATTTTGCAGCACCAACCAATTCGCTTTTATTATGCTTTCTATCAACGGTATAGCCTCCAAACTTATGAATCGCATAGGTTCCGTTTTGCTTCACTTTATACGTGTAACTAAAGGATGCATAATTTGCATCTGCATTGATATTTGGCTCTATGATTACTGATTTTCCATCAATAAACACTTGAGACTCCATGAAGGTACAGGTGTAAAAATCGGTCTTCATGGTTTTAGCCTGAATGAAGGCCTGATTATTTTCGTGACTTACATTTAAAGTATCCCAAAACTTATCTTCCCAGTTGGTGTCTTCGTTTGTAATACCACTATCGATGTATGGTGTATAGCTTATTACAGCGTCTGAATTTAAGGGTTTCACGGAGTAATCAATAGCTCCTAATTCATCTATATCTAAACTTAGGAAGCGGGTTATATTTACTTCTACTTCAATATCATTTTGAAGGGTCGCCACAAAACATCTCGAAAGCCAACCTTCTTTCATATTGAGTTCTCTCTTAAAATCTTCAACTTTTTTACAGGTATGAAGATCTAGAGCTTCGTCATTAATAAAGACGTTAATCCCAATCCAATTAGGCGCATTAAGAACTTTTGCAAAATATTCTGGATAGCCATTTTTCCACCACCCAACTCTGGTTTTATCGGGATAATAAACGCCTGCGATATAACTACCTTGAAAGGTTGGCCCAGAATACTGTTCCTCAAAATTAGCCCGTTGCCCCATAGCACCATTGCCTATGCTAAAAAGACTTTCTGATGCTTTAACTTGATTTGGATCGAATCCTTCTTCTATGATTGACCAAGTGTTGGGTATGATATAATCTAGATTCATATCTATATATTTTTTGGTCACCTATATGTAATAGGTCACCGACTCTTTAATTATTAATTAAATTATTTATAAAACCTTCTGAGATTTCTGTAAAATCCTTAAACACATACTGGGCATGGTCTAAAACTGCATTGCTCCCTATGCCAATAGAAATCATATTAGCGACATTAGCCGCTTCAACACCAGCGACAGAATCTTCGAAAACGATACAGTCTTCAGGTTTTATGTTCAATAACTTAGCGGCTATTAAAAACACTTCTGGATCTGGCTTTGCATTGGTAACATCATTACCATCTACTATAGCATCAAAGTATTTTTTTAAATCAACACGTTCTAAAATTGTTCTGGCATTTTTACTTGCAGAACCTAATGAAATTGGCTGTTGTTTCTCAATTAATGTATGTAATACCCTTGGAACATCCGGTAATATTTCATTACTCCCCATTTCAGCGATATAACTCAAATACTCTTCATTCTTTTTGCCCATAAGTTCCCTAAACTGATCTTCAGAAATGGTTTTATTTCCCCATGACAATATTTTTTCTAAAGATTTTACACGACTGACACCTTTAAGCTGTTCGTTTTCCTCTTCAGTAAAATCTATATCTAAACTTTTAGCAAGTCTTTTCCATGCTAAAAAATGATATTTAGCAGTATCAACGATGACACCATCGAGATCGAATATGAATCCTTTTTTGTTCATTTAAGCATTTTCTGAATGATATGAAATTGCATTTTTAGCATTTTCTCTTAATAATCCTGAAATATAATTAATACTGCTGGAAAACCTGACAAAATTGTTCTCGATTCAGATGCAAAAACTATTAAAGTGAATGATTAGATATTATTAGGCTAATAGATCGCTCATCAAGTAAAACTGCTAATTTGAATACAAAAATGTTGCTTTTTAAAAGTCTCATCTCTTATTTTTATGACTTTAGATCTAGATGACTTTTTTTAAAATAAAAATCAAATATTTTCAATACTGCTTTGCATAACTATGTCAATGGCTTTATACGGGCAAAACCTTACAGAACACCAATGGACTAATCGGGTCATCCTAATTATTGCAAATGATTCAAAATCTCAAACCTATGCCTCGCAAATAAAGGAATTTAACCTACATATTCAAGAGCTTGAAGAGCGTAAATTAATAACTTACAAAGTCTTACCTCATAAACACAAGCTTGAAAACTCTGAAGGTAACTCTTGGGTGAAAGGTTCAGAATTCTATATCAAAGACAATACTACCAATAGAGACTTTAAAATGATCCTGATTGGATTAGATGGTCGCATAAAGATTGAGCATAACAAATTATTGACTACAAAAGAATTATTTGCAGCAATAGATTCTATGCCAATGCGTCGCGCAGAACTAAGAAACAAACCATAAAAAAAGCCTCTCAAAACATGAGAAGCTTTTATTAAGTACAGGCGGAGAGACTCGAACTCTCACACCTTGCGGCACTAGATCCTAAGTCTAGCGTGTCTACCAATTCCACCACGCCTGCATTTATCCAATAAATATTGGGATGCA
>JBLHOX010000295.1:0-4710 GCA_047623725.1 Dokdonia sp.
GTTCTTAGTACAGCGCCGTATGTAATGCCTTCATCTACAACCTCAATCGTCTTTTCATCAGAAGAGCAATTAACGCACAGAAAGGCGATTATTAAAAAGTAAATATATTTCATTGGTGGTTAGTTTTTGGATAAGACCAATGTAGAAACAACTATTTACTAAGCCGTAGCGACCGATAAAGATTACCTTTTTTATTATGAATCCCCGTTAGAAGATAACCTGTCATTTACATATTCAACTTCTGTTTTTCCATGAGGTTTTGCCTTTCCATGTTCGTCTAGACCTACCATCACTATACGTTCTACAGTGATAATAACCTCTCGCGTCATTTTATTACGAACCTCACATTTGAGAGTTAATGAAGCACTACCAAACTTTGTCACTTCAAGACCTATCTCTATAATATCTCCTTTTTTTGCGCTTGCGCGAAAATCAATCTCACTCATATACTTAGTAACCGTACGTGGGTTTTCAAGTTGAATGATCGCATATAGCGCTGCCTCTTCATCTATCCATTCTAATAATCTTCCACCAAAGAGTGTTTCGTTTGGGTTTAAATCTTCAGGCTTTATCCATTTACGTGTATGAAAGTTCATTTTATTTTATATTTCAGAGAAGTCAGAAACCGCTTCCAACATTCATGATTGCTAATTTATCTATCGTAATTACATAAAGTACAAAAGTGCAAACTATAAAGATCTTACACCTTCATATTATTCATTTTTTAACAACTATTGGTGTCGTATACGCTTTCGCGAAAGCGTACTAAACCAAATACCATAATAGTGTAGAGACCACAAGACCTACAAGCGCAATAAGCGTTGTCATCACTGTCCACGATCGAAATGTCTCTTTCTCCGTAAGCCCTAAATATTGTTTTACTAACCAAAAACCACTGTCATTTACATGAGAAAAAATAGTCGCTCCAGAAGCAATGGCAATCACAAGCACAGCAAGTTGTGGTTCGCTGGTCTCTGTAAGACCTAATAAAGGAGCCGTAATTCCCGCAGCTGTAATCATAGCTACCGTTGCAGATCCTTGTAAAACCCGCACAATTGCAGCAACAATAAACCCAAATACAACGGGAGGAAAAAAGTCTCCGCTTAAGGATTCTGCAATCATTTTACCGGCTCCTGTATCAATTAATATTTGTTTAAATGCACCACCTGCTCCCGTAAGTAATATAATAACACCTGCAGGATATAGTGATTTTGTAGAGATGTCTAATAGTTGTTGCTTTGAGAATCCTTTGTTAATTCCTAATACATACCAAGCAACCAAATTTGCTATAATAAGTGCCACAAATGGATGCCCTAATAATCCGGCTGCATACGTAAGCCATTCTGGTAAAGTATCTTGATCAAAAAGCGGACTTCCTAATACCGTATTACAAACAATTAATAAAATAGGAATGGCTATAATGAGTACGATCGTTAACGCCGAAGGTGCGTTTTCCGGTATCTCTGTCGTAGTCACCATATCTTCTGGTGTCTCAATATGCATCGTTTTTGACAAACGTTTGGCAAGAAGAGGTCCAGCGATAATCGCGGCAGGTAATCCTGCTATAAATCCAAAAATAATAACATATCCTAGATCGGCTCCTAAAATATCGGCAACAGCAATAGGTCCTGGTGTAGGCGGAATAAAGGTATGGGTAATGGCAAGCCCTGCTAATAAAGGAATGGCATATAAGAATAATGATTTCTTAGTTTGTTTTTGTAAAGCATAAATCAAAGGGACCAAAATAATAAAGGCTACGTCAAAAAACACAGGAATCGCCACTAAAAACCCTGTAAGCATGACAGCCCAGTGAGCGTTCTTCACACCAAAGAGTTTAAGCATGGTTTGTGCCAGTTGCTGTGCTCCACCCGATCGTTCTAATATGGCACCAAAAAGAGCTCCAAGACCAACCACTGTAGCAACAAAACCAAGCGTCCCGCCCATTCCATTCTTTACACTATCCAGAATCATCTTGGGTTCCATACCTGCAATAACTCCAACCACAATACAGGTGATTAATAATGCAATAAATGCTTGAAGCTTTAAACGAAGTATTAAAAACAGTAGGACACTAATCCCTATGAGTACGGCTGCTAGTAGTTGTATGTCCATTCTTATAATTCCAGTTGTTAATTGCTAGTCATTTTATTGATTGTCCGTTTACAATTCTAAAGCATATCTCATTTATTATATTCAATCCAAATTTTCGTTTCCCCGCCCTAAAGGGGGCGAAAATTTTTTAAAAAATAAAGAAATTAGAATAAGTCACCCTTTAGGGCTGGGGAAAAGCTTATTCGGCATTTAATTAGTTACTACTTTAGATCTATTTACGGACACATACTAATTTTATTTATTCTTACATAAACTCTTAAACCTTTAAATTTTTTTCATCCTTATTCCCAAACCGTATGAAACGATCCATCTTTATCTTTTCGTTCATACGTATGTGCCCCAAAAAAATCACGTTGGGCTTGTATCATACTCGCTGACGAATCTCCTTGGGTCATTGCGTTAAAATAGGATAGTGATGCACTAAAAACAGGAATAGACGCTCCCGACCCAATAGCTTGTTGTACAATTTGTTTTAAGGCAAATTGATCTTTTTTTATTTGAAGGATTACACTTTCGTGAAATAATATACTGTCGTCAAATCCGTCTAATATGGTAATTAACTGTTCCATCAGTTTTGAACGTATAATACAGCCATTGGTCCAAATACGTGCAATCTCAGAAAGATGCAATTCCCAATGATAATGTCCCGAAGCCTTCCGTAACGTCTCAAAACCTATCGCATGATTTATAATTCGTGCTGTTTGATACGCACTTTTTATAGCAGCTATATCAAGGTTTTTAATTTCTTCTCTTTCTATTTTATAAAGCTGTTGCCCTTTGACACGCTGGTCTTTTTCTGAAGATATGATTCTAGCAAGTACTGCTTGTGCAATGGTATCAAATGGAGCGCCTATTTGCAAGGCTGCTGTAGTACTCCAACTTCCTGTTCCTTTTTGTTTGGCTTTATCTAGTATCACATCAATAAGCGGTTGCCCATCTTCTGTCTTACGAACAATTTTTGATGATATTTCTAATAGATAGCTATTTTCTTCTCCTTCATTCCACCTGTCAAATGTCTGAGCGATTTCCTCTAGTGATAACATACCATGATGGCGTAAAATATCATAGACCTCAGCGATGAGTTGCATTTCTGCATATTCAATACCATTATGGATCATTTTTACAAAATGTCCAGAACCTCCCGAACCCACTTTAGTACAACAGGCATTGCCCTGTGTATCTCTAGCCGCTATAGTTTCTAAGAAAGATCCAACGTGCTCATACCCTTTGGTGGTGCCTCCAGGCATAATAGAAGGTCCTTTTAAAGCCCCTTCTTCCCCACCAGAAACACCTACACCTAAAAAGTGAATTCCTTTTTCTTGCAACGCCTTTACACGACGTTCTGTATCTAGATAATGACTATTACCGCCGTCCATAATAATATCTCCTTCAGACAAATACGATTCTAGTGAAGCGACTACAGCATCAACCGCAGGGCCTGCGTTTACCATTAAGAATATCTTTCGCGGAAGCGAAAGTGAGTTTACAAATGCTTCAATATCATCAAATCCCCTACTATCTTTCAATTCTGGATAGGAATGAACAAATTGAGCAGCAACATCTTCTTCTACATTAGGCACATGTCTATTATATAAAGACATGGTGATATGATGATTGGCAAAGTTTCGCGAAAGCGATTTCCCCATAACACCTAATCCAACAAGTCCTAATTGCGACGGAGTTTGTTCTTTAATAGAGTTCATAATATGTTGTACTAATGCCTCTTTATGTAAGGTAGCATCACAAATAATTCCTGACTTCGGTGCTTCTAAAGTATCAAATTGTGATTGTAATAAATTAGGGCTAAAAAAGTGATTTGTACGTGCTGCTAAACGTTGTTGTACAAACGTAAAACTAGCCGAAAGATATATCGTTTTCACCTGTGCTTGATCTACTTCAAGTCGGTTACGGTAATGCTCTTTAAGTGCAGAGCACGCCAAGACAGCGCCTTTGGTTTTCCATTGAGGATACTGAGCTACAATAGCATCTAGCCAAGGCCATCGATCTTCATCTTGTAAAGGAATACCGGAAGCCATTTTGTCTTTATTGGATGAAGGATGAAAATCATCTGCATCATAAAAAGGAATATTTAGATTTTCTGCAATTACTTTTCCGATAGTAGTCTTCCCTACTCCAGAAACGCCCATAATAATGTATATCGTTGCCATTAAAATAAGGTAGGTGTATTTGTATTATTTTGAGATAGTGTCTGCGGTATTTTAAGGTCTAAAGACAATGCTAAATTGAGCTTTTTAATAAAATAAGCCGTTAGCAATGGAGACTCTACCTCTACATTTTGATGAATAAAAAAATGAATGTTTTTCAATCCTTGAGCGATCCATTTTTGTAATCTTATAATCCAATCATCCAGCCGTGTATAATCACTTTCATGGTTGGCTCCTACAAAACGTATAAAAGCTTCATTATTTGTTAATCGCATGTGCATAATGTCGCGTCTACCCGCAGTATCTACTAGGACATTTGCCATATTATTTTCTTCTAGTGCGTGATACAATCGGTCTGCTACTTGAGGATCATTAAACCAATCTGTATGTCTAAACTCAAGTGCTATAGGTACATGTGATGGCCAATGATTTA
>JBLHOX010000296.1:0-4700 GCA_047623725.1 Dokdonia sp.
TAATATGGTTTTAAAAAATAATTAATAAATTTTATGGGTACACTCCTTTAATATCCTGCTGTTATCATGCTCGAAATACAAAGCTTATGGAAGATACTTTTCTCAATAAATGTTTTTTGAAAAGTCTATAGACAAATACATTCAGCCATAATTATAAATACTCTTATTCGAACAGGTGAAAAATATTAATGCGTAAGGATTTCCTTAAACTATACCACTTATATTAGTGATTTGGTTTATTTGGCAACTAAAAGCACTTGATAAAATCATGATGCTTGGCTACTCGTCTATCTTTGTTTTTGTCCCCTCTTTAATGCAACAACTAAACCACCTACTATTGTGAAGAAAACTTCAAAAGAAGATAGATAAAGAGCACAGCTACCTGAAACTTTTGAGTCAAGACCGATATGCTTCAAGAAGCAAGATTATAGTGTTTTGAAAAACAGGATATTTCCTTTTATAATTTTAGAAGCAAACACAAAATTATCTGAAAAATGTTTTCTTTATTATACGCTTTCGCGAAAGCATAAAACTCATGTTTTCGAATACATAAAAAATATGCCATTGGTAATTTAAAGAACTTTCGGATGCTAATGGGTAAAGAGATAATACCAATTAAAATTTAAAATACCATATTGAATATGTTTTTGTAATAGTGATTTCCTGTTATAGATTTTATCGTTTCTCTATCCATTAAGAACACTTGTTGGCTAAGTCATTTTTTTAGTTACACCAATGAATCAAACCGTTTGTTTTTAAATCTTTGCTTGATATACTGCCACACTTGTTCACACGGATTTAATTCTGGGATATATGGAAGAATCTTAACAAATAAATATTCTCTGGTATACTAATGTTATTAGTTGCGTGGAAAGAGGTATTATCAATAACTGCTATTTTAAATTCTCTAGGGTTTTGTAATGAAAACTCCTCAAGATAAGCTTCGAATATCTTACTGTCTACTCCATTAATCTCTCACACAAAACTATCTCCTGTAATGGGAGAATAAGTTCCCCATAAGTAGGTGTTTAAGGATCGGTACTGATAAGACACTAATGGTCGTACTCTAGCTCTTGATAAGCAGTGTCCCACAAATGTTTTAAACCAAACCTTGATTCATCTCGGAAATATAGATTTACACTACCAAGCTTATCTTTATTTAGACTATTTCTAACCTGGGTAAAGACATTAGGTAGTTTTTAAAAAAGCCTTTGTAGCTTCTGGATTTTTCTTGATATTTGATCTTCTGGGGATTTTTAGTGTTGTATCTAGCTTATGAGTCATATAATGATATAACAGCTGATAGCTTAGTGAACGTCATAAGTCTTTTCTACCCATTGCTTAGCATCCCAAAAACCTAAAATACTATTATCAGGATCATTAAAACTCACTTCAAGTCCTTTATGAATCTCATAAGTGATGATCGTAGAGCTACTATTTAACCTCTTCTCTTTAGAAAGAAATACACCAATACCAGATTCTCGATAAATACGCAACCATCGTTAGGTACGTTCAGGTTTTAGATTAAGATGGTTAAAGACATCTAGTAGTAGAGTGTCAAATTTGTTAGACTTAATTGTGATCAAAAAATCAAGCTTCTTTGAATTCTTGTAATTAGAAACCTTCGACTTAAAATTGTGCAAATTTGATAAGCTTTCTATAATAACTGTTTGACGCTGTCTTTCTATAGATAACATGATATGAAACTATATTTTAAATGGTATAACATTCTATTTTTCAAAGTAAAATTAAAGGTTATATTGCTTTTAGAATGTAATCGATGATTTATAAATTTATTTATTAAAGTTCCTCGATGCAAGCATACGAGGTATCCAATAGAGGAAAGCTTAAAAAGCTTTCCTCTTCGTACGAGGCAAGTCTCGGAGAATAAAATCCTCAGAGATTAAAAGTTAATGAGTGGCTATTGAATTCTATTTATTGCATCATCATTACCCAATTTCTTTGAAGGAGTTCTATTATCAAGTTTTCCAAAATTATATGTAAATCCAACACGAACTCTTCGACTATCTCGAAAGCGAAATTTTTCCGAAGAATAATTAGAAAAAAACTGATCTGAAGTAAAAACATTACGCTGTATTATTTCATAAGCTCCTATTGTAATTTGCCCTTGATTCTTCAATACTTTTATCAGAAGAGAGGCATTCACATTTCCAACTGCACCTATACGAGTAAGTTCTGAAGTAAGATCGGATGAGTAGTCACCAACTAATTCTAATTCTACACTTTTTGAAAAAGTAATAGTGTGATTACTTCTAAAGTTAAACCAGCTAGATGAAAGACTAAACTCATTACCCAAAACTTCTCCAGTAGATTTTGAATATCCAAATATAGCCCCACTATTTCTCGTCTTCCACCAAGATGTGATTTTCAATGGAAAATACGCATTAAGAATAATATCTTTAGATCGGTCTAGGTTTTGTAAAGAAAAAAAGGTTACTCCCGTATCAAAATCTTGACTTATAGGAAATTGTCCAAACATCCCATCAATATTGGTATAAGATAATGAGAGGTTTAATTTATTCAAATTCACATCCAAGGAGATAATATCATCAAACTGTGGTTGTAATGAGGGATTACCAGTAAAAACGGTGAAATTATTTACAAATATAGTATAGGGCACTAACTCATTATAAGGAGCTCTTCTTATTGTTCTTCTATACGATAAACTAAAATTATATTTTTTATTTATATCATGTTGATAAAAAAGAGAGGGAAATAATTTTAAATTTTCTTGAGAAGCGGCACCAGTAAAACTTGATTTTGTGTTTTCTAAGCGAAGTCCTAATTGAATTTGATCTTTCGCCCAGTTTTTTGATACAATAGCATATGCTGCAGAAATTGTTTCTTTTAACTCAATATCATTGGAAAATTCAGGTACTACAACAAGAGCACCATTGTTGTTTTCTTCATTATAAGTAATGTTACTATCGGAGTTTGTAATTTGATTTCTAATTCCCGTTTCTAACTTCCATTCATTATTGAGATTTCTCACAAAATCTACCTGTGCAATCCATACATCTATATCGGTTATATTAGCAGTTTGAAAGGGACCTGGAACTCTTAGGGTTGCTCCTCCATCATCTAATACTTCGGAAGTAAAAAACTGTTCTAAATCATTTCGAAAACTTGTGTAAGTTCCAAGCACACTTAATTCTGTTCTAGTTGAATCTGCTAGTAAATTATAATTTATATTATAATTATTTGTTGCACCTTTACTTTTGAAAGGACTCTTAGTAACCAATACAGAATCAACCGCCGCATTTAACAGCCTGAATTTATTTACAGAATTAAAATCTCCTGTTCTTCTCACAGGATTTGTAGTTACAAGAGCACCTATCTTTTGATTCTCATTTATTTCGTACTCCATACCTGCTTGAACGGAATAGAAATTCTGATTAAAGAAACGATCAATCTCCTCCTCATTAACATTAGAGACATTCGCGTTATCCAACACTCGTTTCGTATTATTATAAGAAAATTGATCATTTTTTATATAGCCCAAAGAACCAAAAGTAGTTAGAGCGCCTTTCTTATAGTTAAGGCTAGTGTTTACAGAAAATGCTCCTAATCTTCCATAAGCACCTACCAGACTTACATTACCAGTATAGCCATCTGACTGTCCACTTTTTGTAATAATATTAATTACTGCACCGTATATAGCATCATACTTAGCAGATGGATTTGTAATCAACTCTATAGAGGAAATATTACCTGCAGGAATCATTTGTAATATACTCTCAACAGAAGAATCTGGAATTGGCTTATTATCTAAGAGAACAAGGGTTGACTTGCCTTGCAAACTAATTTGATTTGAACCTGAAATAGAAATAAATGGAGTCGTTCTTAGTAAATCAATAGAAGTACCTACTACTAAAGCACTTTCTTTAACTTTTACTATGAAACGATCGCTTTTTCTTTCCACTACAGAATTATCAACAACAATTAAAACACCTTCTAATGCGGTTATTGACGTAGTTAAAACGATAGGATCTAGATCTATGATTTCATCCGAATCTATTTTTATTACATCAGAATAAGTTTCATTAAACCCTAATGCAGAAGTTCTTATATAATAATCACCAGAATTAATATCCTCAAGATTAAATACTCCAAATTGGTCTGTTATAACTCCTCTTACAAAAGTAGAGTCAACCGTCTTGTATAATGACACAGCAACTAATTCAATAGGGTCTCCAAATTCATCTATAACTTTTCCTTTTAACCCTGCAATTACGCTACTATTAAAAAGATTTGTTTTAAGTTCATTTGCTCTATGCCGAGCTGAATTTAACAAATCTTCAGAATTATTATTAGTAACGTTAAACACCTCTTTTTCTATTTTAAAATTTTCATTTACAGAAAACCCTTGTAAAAAGGAAAGCATAAAAGTTAAAAATAAAAGTGAATGATATAGATTTTTTTTATTTTTAAATAATTTTAAAAATAACAGGTGTGTATAGTTCATAAGTCTTAATTTTTTTTATTCAAAATTGTTTTAAATTTAGTAAAGTGTATTATTAACTTTCATCTTAAAAGCTCAAACTGGCACTTATTCAAAATCATATAAAATCTCTTTTTCACCGAAAAGTCTTTCGGCAATCATCCCTCTATTAGTACATTCATTAACTAATTTATTCGATTGTACAATAGGGTTTGATTCATCGGTATACTTTATACTA
>JBLHOX010000297.1:0-4677 GCA_047623725.1 Dokdonia sp.
ATTATAGTAGGAATAGATAAGCACCACATAGATTTCAAAAACGTTTGATACGTCATAATTTAAAATAGCTACTCCATTTTGAGTAGCTATTTTTATTCATAATAACATATGTAACACGCATCTGTTAAATATGTGATACTAGTGGGACATTGGTATTTATATAATTGCGTACATTTATAACACTCACTAATCCTATCTCCTTATGCGTTCAGCAGTTATATTTCTTGTGATCATCTTATCTGTTTGCGCTGTAAGAGCACAGAAATCTAAAAGAATTGATTCCCTTAAACAAACTCTTAAACTAGAGACAGAACCAAAAAAAAGAGCATTAACACTTCTTCAACTAGCTGAAAATTTCCAACGTACAAGTAGAGACACTAGCAGGTATTATTCTGATCAGGCAGTTAATATTGCAAAAGAACTAAAAAATGATAGCTTACTTGCAGCTTCCTATTTTAGACAAGCATATCCTGAGTATTACAAATCTAATGATACAATAGCACTCAATCTATATGGCAAAATAGATTCCTTAGCTATTAATAATAACGCATTGAGTAAAATAGTAATTGAAACTAAAATTTATAGATCGGAGATTTCCAAATTCACATTTACAATAGAAGGGGTACTTAAGGCTAAAGAGTATCTTATCGAAGGGCTTGACTTAGCCCAAGAAATAAATGATACGTACTTAATTAATAAATTGACCTACCGCCTTGCATCTTGGCATGGGTTTATTTCTCAAGAAGTATCTCCAGAAAAACATCTTGATAGCGCAAAAGTTCTTGCCAATAAAACACTCCCCTATTTCTTAGAAATACAAGATTATCATATGGCTTCAAAAAATTATGAAACCCTTGCTACTATTGAAGATAGACTAAAAAATAGCAGTATGATGGACTTCTATGACAACAAACGAGCCCAAATATTGCACATAATAGGAGACTCCATACAGATAGCTGGTCTGTACTATAGTCGAGCATCATCATATAGAAGGCGTGAAAATCCTCAAATTGGACTGGCCTATATGGATAGTGCGAAAACCATTTATGAAAAAATAGGATACCCAAATGACACCGAAAAGAAAAATATGTATCGAGATTATGGGTATCTATATTCTCTAAATGGGGATTTTGAAAATGCATTTGAGAATATGCAAAAAGCACTGTTACAATCACAAAACGTGTATATAGAAAAAAACACTAAAAATAGCATGGAGCTAGAAGCTAAGTACCAAACCAAAAGAAAAGAACAAGAAATAGCATTACTACAAGCACAAAACAAAACAGTAGAAGCTCAAAAGAAAAATCAGCGGAGTCTTTTATTAGGAGGTCTTGGACTTACCTCTATAACAGGTCTCTTCCTTTTTCTTGGATTTAGAAATCGTAAAAAAACAAATAATAAGTTACGTGAGTTAGACACCATGAAATCTAGCTTCTTTGAAAATATCTCTCATGAATTTAGAACGCCATTGTCACTCATTGCGGGTCCTGTAGAGCAACAACTTCAAAAACCTGATATTGATGTTTCCGAAAAGAAAAATCTAACCATTGCAAAACGTAATACCAAACGTTTATTGACACTTGTAGACCAATTACTCGATCTTTCAAAACTAGAAGCTGGTCACTTTAAGCTAAAGGTCCAACAAGGGGATCTTCCGCTTTTCTTAAAGTCACTTACGAGCACTTTTGACTATCTCGCGCATGAAAACAATCAAGACTATACAGTCCATATTAACATTCCAGAAAACACCTATTATTTTGATGCAGATGCGCTAGAAAAAATAATCACCAACCTCATCAGTAATGCATTAAAATATAGTCCTGATGGAGAATCTATAGCCATTACAGGGAATATCCAACATCAAAAATTACAGTTCATTGTTAAAAATACGGGTGCGCCACTATCAGAAGAAGCCCTACAAACGATCTTTAATCGCTTTGCACGTACAGATGAACAAACAACCGGCACAGGCATAGGGCTTGCCCTTTCGAGGGAGTTGGCTACATTACATAAAGGAACGATTACAGCGCAAAGTGAAGATGCTTGGACTTCTTTTACGACCACGCTACCTGTGACAGAAACGGCATTCTCTGCTAATGAAAAAGTAACAGGTGTAGTGAATACTTCCGCTTTCGCGAAAGCGGACACAACTTCTTTACAAGAGCAAATCATAACAGAAGAACCCGATATCTTTTCAAAAGACACAAATCCTATACTTCTTATTGTAGATGACAACGCCGATTTAAGAACCTATGTGAGTTCGTTATTTGAAGACACCTATACCATACACACCGCACAAGATGGTAGTGAAGGATTTGAAATCGCATCTTCTATTGTTCCAGATCTTATCATTACAGATTTAATGATGCCAAAAGATGATGGAATTACACTTACAAAAAATTGCAAAACAGCAGAAGCCACATCGCATATTCCTATTGTGATGTTGACAGCAAAAGCAGGAGACGAAAACAGACTTACAGGTTTAGAAAACGGAGCCGATGCTTATATTACAAAACCTTTTAATACCGAGATTCTTAAAACAACAGCACATAACGTATTAGAAACGCGTAAAAAACTGCAAGAACGCTTTAGTCAGGAAGTGGTGTTGATTCCTAAGGACATGGCAGTAAATAGTGTGGATGAACGTTTTCTAGACAATCTTAAAGAAATCGTAGATACACAAATCATAGAATCTGACTTTACTACAGAATCTTTTGCAAAAGCACTTGGGATGAGTCGTATGCAATTACATAGAAAATTAAAAGCACTCACAGGACTTTCATCAACGGAGTTTATAAGAAGTCAACGTCTTAAACTAGCTGCACAACTCCTTAAAAAATCTGACATCAATGTATCACAAGTTGGATATGCTGTTGGGTTTAATAATCATTCTTATTTTACAAAATGCTTTAAAGAGCATTACGGAGTTTCTCCTTCTGACTACGCAAAAAAGTCATAAACACCCTTTTCTCATAAGGGGCTAATACCCCATTATCACTAGCCTGTTACATACGTGACAGGCTTTGTTACATCTGTGCTAATCTTCAGCACAGTATCAGGATAGTTTTGTCCTCAAGTTAATAGTTCACCTTCTCAAAGCATAATGAATAAAAAGTCTAAAAAACTTAAAGGCAAACTTCCTCCGATGCCTAATTATGAGATTTACCTTAATGTAAATGCTCTTCAGGAGGGAGAATATGAATTAAAAATTATTGATCAAAATAAAACTATCAAGAAAATAACCTTTATAAAATAATCCTATGAAAACAAACATCTTAATACTCTTATGTCTGTGTCTACTAAATCTTTCTTGTAACAATGATGATGATAATGCCCCTGATCAAGAAATTACTCAAACTGATTTGATAAATGCAACAGCTTCTCTTGCTTCATATAGTACGCTTGTCACTATAGATCTGGAATCTGGAAATACCATTGCTACACAGAACGATCAACTCTTATCAAATCTAACCTATGAAGATTCTTTTATAGGTCTTTTTCCTGATCGTCTTGTAAGAAGTACGACAACAGACCTTGCTGGAGAACAGATTTGGGAAGTTTCTCCTGGAATCGAAACAGGTTTAGATCTGAGTTTTACTTCTTCTCGATTAGTCATTCAAGGAAATATCATATACCTAACCTTTAGAGCTATAGATTCTGGTATTCCTGCTACATTCTATACTATGATGGCAATAAATGCTGTAAGCGGTGATACGATTTGGACAATAAGTCAATTAGATAATGAGTTTAAACATATTGCTATTCTTAATGACAATCTGATTACTGTGGAAGGCCCGCAAGGTTTCGAAATTATGACCAGTCGTAATCTATCGGATGGTAGCATACTTACTAGCTGGAATCTTGAAGAACGGGTGTCTAACCTTATTACAGGAACCAATGAGGTGATTGTTATGTCATGGAGTAGTGCTGTATATAGTATTCAAGAAGATCTTACCCTCAACTGGACGTTTTCTACTTCTGGCGCTAATGTACAACGAGGAGCTATTGTAGGCAATCAGTTTCTTTTCCATTCAAGAGATAAAAATATCTACGCAGTCAATTTACAAACGGCCGATCTCAACTGGTCGCAAGCATTTCCCGATCTATTTATTCGACATTTTTTTAACGACGGCACTAGCATTTGGTCGGTGACTCAGGATTTTAACACAAATACATTTAACATCAATGAACTGGACACTTCTACCGGAACGATCAGCTCTAATTTTAATATCCCACTCCCTATAGCTCCTGATGATGTAGGCGAGGTCGAAGTACTCTCTTTTAGTGACTACCTACTCATTCTTACAGGGCGATCTGGAGGTAGTACGATTACAGACTTTTATAAATACAAAACGCAAGAAATGATCTGGCAAAGCGAAGTCGATCTTAATGACATTTTTACCATAAAAGCCAATATCCTTTTAGGAAATAACAGATATGCTCCCACTTCTTTTTAATAACACTTCAAACCATACTACCATGAAAACAATCACTTTAATAAAACAATACCTCTTACTACTCATGCTTGGAGTATTCATAATGAGTTGCACCAGTGACGATGAGCCTCCTGTTGTAACTGATGAAACACCAGAAGAAGAAACTATGGATCCTGTAGATCCCGATGCTACAAACCTTGATCTCACCTTTACACTCCATACCCAGCAAGATCAAATAGGA
>JBLHOX010000298.1:0-4671 GCA_047623725.1 Dokdonia sp.
GTCATACGTATTTATATTTTAAAAGTAACGTTTATATCGTTACTGTGGGATTCATTTCTTTTTTTAAAAATTGAGCGGTATAACTCTTTTTATTTTTGATCAATTGTTCGGGGGTTCCTTTGGCAACGACTTCACCGCCACCTTTTCCACCTTCATACCCTATGTCTATAATATAATCGGCTATTTTTACAACATCCAGATTGTGCTCTATAATCAAAATAGTATTGCCTTTATCTACAAGCTTGTTTAAGACATCCATTAAAACACGTATATCTTCAAAATGCAACCCTGTTGTTGGTTCGTCCAGAATATAAAATGTATTACCTGTATCACGCTTACTTAATTCGGTGGCCAATTTGATACGTTGTGCTTCTCCTCCAGATAGGGTCGTAGATTGCTGTCCTAAGGTAATGTATCCTAATCCTACATCTTTTATTGTTTTAAGCTTCCTATAGATTTTTGGGATGTGTTCAAAAAAGGTTGCAGATTCATGTATGGTCATTCCCAAAACATCAGAAATCGATTTCCCTTTATAACGTATTTCTAGTGTTTCTCTATTAAAACGTTTTCCTTGACAGGTCTCGCACTCTACGTATACATCTGGAAGGAAGTTCATTTCAATAACTCGCAATCCACCTCCTTTACAGGTCTCGCAGCGTCCTCCAGTGACATTAAAACTAAAACGTCCTGGTTTGTAGCCACGAATAAGGGCTTCAGGGGTTTTAGCAAATAAAGATCTAATCTCACTAAATGCGCCTGTATAGGTTGCAGGATTAGAACGTGGTGTTCTTCCAATAGGAGATTGATTGATGTCAATTACTTTATCACAATTATCTAATCCTTTGATGCTTTTATACGGCATTGGTTTTTTAACACCATTAAAATAATGGGCATTCATGATAGGATACAGGGTCTCATTAATGAGGGTTGATTTTCCACTTCCAGAAACGCCAGTGACTGCCACCATCTTTCCTAAAGGAATAGAAATATTGACATTTTTCAGGTTATTCCCAGTGGCTCCTTTGAGCTCTATCGTTTTTCCATTACCTGGTCTGCGTTTTTCAGGGATTGAAATTTCTTTTTCTCCGTTAAGATACTGAGCCGTGAGTGTATTATGCGTTAATAGTTCTTCTGGAGTTCCTTCACTTATGATCTCACCACCATATTTACCGGCTCTTGGGCCAATATCGATGACATGGTCTGCACGCTCAATCATGTCTTTATCATGCTCTACAACAATGACAGAGTTTCCGATATCTCTAAGTGAAATCAATGAATTGATTAATTTTTGATTATCACGTTGATGTAATCCTATACTAGGTTCATCAAGTATATAGAGTACGCCCACCAATTGTGATCCTATTTGGGTGGCCAGACGAATACGCTGAGCTTCTCCTCCTGATAACGATTTAGAACTACGGTGTAATGATAAATAGGTGAGTCCTACATCTACTAGAAACTGAATTCTAGTTTTAATTTCTTTGATCACCTCAGATGCAATTTTGACTTGTTTTTCAGAAAGCTTTGCTTCTAAATTCTCAAACCATTCTTGCAATTCTAGAATGTCCATGTGGGCAAGATCTGAAATGCTTTTATTTTCTACTTTAAAGAATAAAGATTCTTTACGTAGTCTAGAGCCTTTACATTCTGGACATGAGATTTTGTCCATATATCCTTTTGCCCAACGTTTTAATGATGTTGATTCACTAGTATTAAAGGTGTTATCTATAAAATTTGCAACACCTTCAAAATCTATTTTATAGTCACGAGTAACGCCTAGCTCTTTGGATTCAATAGAGAACTTTTCATTACCTCCATAAAAGATAAACTCAAGGGCTTCTTTTGGAACCTTTTCTATAGGATCGGTGAGTTTAAAATCAAATCGATCTGCAATGAGTTGTAGTTGCTTAAAGATCCAGTTGTTTTTATGAGGCCCGTGAGGTTCTAATCCTCCGTTTTGAATAGATTTCTTTTTATCGGGAATGATTTTATCTACGTTTACTTCATAGAGTTCTCCAATACCATTACACTTAGGGCATGCTCCTTTGGGTGAATTAAAAGAAAAATTATTGGGTTCAGGATTTGGATATGATATTCCAGTAGATGCACACATTAAGTTTCGGCTAAAGTAGCGAACTTCTTCTGTGTCTTGTTCTAAAACCATCAGAACATCATCGCCGTGATACATGGCTGTGTTTATACTTTCGCGCAAGCGTTTATCATCTTCAGTATTAGATTGAATGGCAAGTCGGTCAATAACGATCTCTATCTCATGTGTTTTATAGCGATCGACTTTCATGCCTTTGACAATATCTTTTACTTCTCCATCTACGCGTACTTTTACAAATCCTTGTTTTGCGATTTGTTCAAAGAGTTCTCTATAGTGCCCTTTACGAGAACGTACAATAGGCGCGAGTATGTTGATGCGTTTCCCGTTAAAACTCTTAACGATTAACTCTTTTATTTGGTCATCGGTATAGCTTACCATCTTTTCGCCTGTATTGTAGCTATAGGCATCACTAGCTCTGGCATACAGGAGGCGTAAAAAATCATAAATCTCGGTAATCGTTCCTACCGTAGATCTTGGACTTTTACTCGTGGTTTTTTGTTCTATAGCAATAACAGGGGAAAGGCCTTGAATTTTGTCTACATCTGGACGTTCTAGTCCTCCTAAAAACTGTCGTGCATAGGCAGAAAAGGTCTCGATGTATCGTCGTTGTCCTTCGGCATAAATAGTATCAAAAGCCAGTGAACTTTTGCCACTTCCAGAAAGACCAGTTATTACGACAAGTTTTTCTCTTGGAATAATAACATCAATATTTTTAAGATTATGTGCTCTTGCTCCGTAAACTTCAATACTGTCTTCTGTTTGTGCCATAAATTTACCAAAAGTTGCAAAGTTACTTATTTGACAGCAGATTAGAAAGGTCGATGCGTTTATGTATTGTTAATCTTGTCGGTTTGCGAGTATCTATAGGAAATTATCGTCCTGTATTTATTTCTTTTATGACAAATGGATAGATAGAGAGTGTCATAAATAATAAAATACTGCATACAAATCCTATGGATACAAAACTAAAAAATAAGGATAGTTGAAATAGTAAAATTCCTATAGGTAGAAAGATTCCCGTTACCGTAAGTAAGGCAAGTAATATAAATGCAAAATTAATAATCATCGGTATGCGTTGCTGTGATTGCATGGTAATACTAAATAATTTTGGAATAATCTCTTCAGACATTTGCTCTCCTAATTTTGAGAGTAAATCTTCACTAAACCCCATATCTTGATATCGATGTGTATCTAATTGAACAGCGTAACTTAAAATCTTTTCTTGATGACGTTCAAAGATGCGGTTTACATCTAACTCATCCTTGTAGGATGCATATTTATATCCAAAGTAATACCAAACTCCAGAGCCACATTTATGCTCTATCCATTTTCTAAGTATACGTGGCGAATAAGTACGAGGATTTGAAAAAGAGTCTACCTTACTTTTTGAAGGGTCATTTAATAATAATGATTTTGCTTCTAAGTATAGATTTTCAGAATCTCCGTATCGATTATTTTCTTCGATATATTCTAATGCAAGTTTTGAGCGTCCTTTGTAAAACTCTTTCATTGTAAAGTAATTAAGGTCGCCAAACTCTTTGTCAATATATTCTTTAAGTCCAGGTTTCCATACTTCAGAACGAACTAGAATGTCCATGATATTTCTAAAATGATGCACTTTCTGAGTTAAAGCATTTAACTCCGTACTTAAGGTGTTACTGCTAAATCGGATTTGATTGGTTTTATTGAGTATAAATATAAGAAGTACAATAACTAGTAGAATACTGGTCATACAAAGTATAAGAAGAATAGTGTCTATTTTCTCTAAAGAGAGGGTTTCTTTAGGAAGCCAATTATGAAGACCATATACAATGAGTATACATCCCAAGATGCTAGTTAAAGCGGGGATGTAAGGCACAACATATTTGATAAAACTTCTTAATTTCATCTAGATAATTTACAGTCAATAAGTTGGGCCTATTGTTCTAAAAATTAGAATAAGGAAGTAAATAAACAACTATAAAATAGAATCACAAAATAAAACGGGGTGATTTGTAAGAAAATTAGCCTATTTCAGTACGGATTTGATATAAAACCCTTCTAAAATGGTTGTAGCGTCTTACTGATGTAAAAAAGCAATGCTGTGGCAAGCTACGATTCCAGCGGTCTCTGTGCGGAGTCTGCTATTTCCTAATGTAATTTCTTTATACCCTTTGCTTACGGCTTGTGTGATCTCTTGTGAAGAAAAATCTCCTTCAGGACCTATAAGAATCAAAATGTCTTTTGCGGCAGTTAATTCTTTAGTAAGCGGTGATTTTTCTCCTTCTTCACAATGAGCGATACACGAGAGATGGGCTTGAGGTTGTGAAGCTATAAAGTCTTTAAGGGTAGTCATAGGATGCAATACCGGAAGGTGTGCTTGAAGTGATTGCTTCATAGCACTTTGTACTATTTTTTTAAAACGTTCTTCCTTTATTTGTTTACGTTCACTGTGATCACAAATAATAGGGGTGATTTCTGTAATTCCGATTTCTGTAGATTTTTCTAAAAACCATTCAAAACGATCATTAAGCTTTGTAGGTGCAATAGCAATATGGAGTTTGTAAGGTACTGGTTCTTGA
>JBLHOX010000299.1:0-4666 GCA_047623725.1 Dokdonia sp.
CTACTTCGTCAAAATTTGATTGTATAGAGATGTGTTCTAGTGCATTTACTTCTATTAATATACTATTCCTTTTTTCTACACTAAAAACATAACCCGCTGTCAATTCATTATTTTTTAATATATCATAAGCATGTTCATTTTCTAAATTTGAATTTGACACCTCGCTTAAAAAGGTTTTAGCTTCAATTGTCAAATCTGTATAATTATTAATGTAATCAATAAATGCATTTGCTATGATTTCTGATTTTGGGTGTACCTCTCTTTCATTAGAACGATTAACAACCAAATTTGAAGACTCTTCAACTTCTAAAGTAGGATCATCACTATTACAACTTACAAATAGTGCTCCTATCATAATAACCGTTAAAAAAAATGTTTTTTTCATAATTTTAAAATCTATTTAAATAACACCTACTCATACGCTTTTCGGTAACCGCGACTTTATTTTAAAGTGTAAGCAACACCATCGTATTTGAAATTTCAAAATGTTTTGTTGTTCTGAACAGGTCAAATATTCACTGTTTTTGTTGAGATTACAAGAGGAGTATCTCGCGATTTTAAAATCAAGAGTCTTGATATTATAATTAAGAGAGGTGTTTTACACACATAAAAGAGTCTATTTAACAAACTTAGAATAAGCCATATCCAAGCAGTAATAATCTATAAGACAAAACCGACAACTATTTGTGTTAATACTAGAATAGAATTATTGGAGTTGTTTTATATTTATGTCTTTAAATCTTATTATATGATCCAGAAAATAGCTTATACCCTTATAAGTATTTTTATTTTTTCCTTTACAATACATGCACAACAAGAATCTCAAGAAGATCTTACTAAATTAGATTTTAAAGAATTAAAAAATGGTTTTATAAAAAATTATAAGGATTCTTTGCAAGCTGTAAAATATGCTAATGCTTATTTCTTAAAAGCAAAAAAAATAAAAGACATTAATCTTATTGTAAGTGGGTATTATTACAGAACATTACTTGATGAAAGGTATCATACTAGGTTTGATTTATATGACTCTATTATAGCATTAGAAAAGGGTATGAAAAACAAACAGATCTTATCCAATGTATATTATGACAAAGGACGTATTCATCATAATAAATTTCAATACGATAAGGCATTAAAAAACTATCTAAAATCCTTAGAATATCTAAAAAAATGGTAAGAATCAACGCACAGAATTTAATGCAAATTTACACATAGCCAATATTAAATTGCGTATTGAGCAAAATCAAGAAGCTTTAGATATTTTAAAAAAATCTTTTAAAAAAGTTCAAGAAAATAATTACAAACAGAAGTACCAAGGTTATTATAACGGTATCCTTTTATCTCTTGCCAATGCTTATCGAAAATTACATCACAAGGATTCTGCATTAATACACATTAAAACAGGAATTCAAGAGAATCAAAAAAATAATAGAGACTTTTATTTTCGGTTTCTATTACTAGAAGGATTGACTGAATTAAGTGATACTTATGAATCTTCTACATTTTCTAAATTAGAAAATGCAATAACTTATTTAGACAGTACCAATACGTCTACCGCTATTAATGAAAACATAAATATTTCTTTAGCACATTATCATTTAGGAAAAGCTCATAAAAAATATGGTAATTATGATAAAGCTATTACTAGTTTTCATAAAATGGACACCGTTATTGGAAATTCACCTGACATTTTACCTGAAGCTATTGACGGGTATTATAATTTAAAAGAATATTATAAAAAAATTGGAGATTCCAAAAAAGAATTAGAATATGCTAATAAAATAATCGTATTAAATGACATTCTAAGTACTCAATACAAATCTATTGATCAAGAAATAAAAAGAGAATTTGATATTCCTTTTACTATAAAAGAACAGAAAGATATTTCTGATGGATTAAGTGATCAAAATAAAAAATACACATTACTACTAGGCCTACTTATCTCATTAGGTGTACTAGGCATTACATTTTTAATAATACAACTCATCCAAAAGAATAAATACAAGAAACGTTTTATACAATTACAGCAAGAAGCCACTCCAAAAGTTATAGAAAAGAAATCTAGTACTAGTAATAAAAAACCGAATCTTCCTGAAGAAGTTTTTATAAAAGTAACAACTTGTTTAGAAGTATTTGAAAAAGAAAAGCTTTTTTTAGATAGAAACATTAACTCTACAAAACTAGCACAAAGCATAAGTACCAATGGCCCTTATTTTTCAAAAGCATTTAAGTATTTAAAAAATGAAAGTTTTAATGTCTATTTACGTGATACCCGATTAAACTATGCCATAGAACGATTACGAGAAGATAAGGTCTTTAGAAAATATACCATTAGAACCATTGCTTATGAGTCTGGTTTTAGTAATCCAGAATCATTTTCAAAATACTTTTATACTAAATATAAAATATATCCTTCCTTTTTCATAAAACAACTAGACAAAAAAAGAAAAACACAAATACCTGATAATTAATTTTTTGAAAGTCTTCATTTTAAAATTACGATAAGCCCCCTAGAGTTTCTCACTATTTATCACTCATTATTTAGTAGGTTTATCTTGTTAAAAAACAAATTACACAATGAAAAAACAAAGAAAAAAATTAGGCCTAGACGCATTTAGAATAGCACGTTTAACAGGAGGTATTTCTAAAATAAGAGGAGGTAATAATAACAACAATACACGAAATAATGCATCGAGCAATTGTGAGCCTCAATCTAACACTACGGTTAACACTACAGTTTATCAAACTGAACCGTCATCGATACCTTGCATAGAAGATTCTGAAACGAATGATTGTGGTCCTGGAGGAATCGGTTAATGATTCTCTTTTCCACATTAAAAAAGTAATCTTAATCTCAAGAATAAGTACTTAATTAATAGTAAGGATTGCTATGTCTAAAACGATCCTAAAAATCATATAGCCTGTTTCATAAAAACAGGCTATTTTTGCGTGATGTCTAGAAGAAAACAAAACCGCAAAGTTTTTACAGAACTTGAAGTAACCGATGCAGGTGCCAAAGGAAAAGCAATTGCTCATGCACCCGACGGAAAAGTCGTCTTTATCAATAATGCCGTACCAGGCGATGTTGTAGATGTACAGACCACCAAGAAACGTAAATCCTATTATGAGGGAACGGCAATACATGTGCATACGCTTTCGCGAAAGCGTACTCAACCCGAATGCCAACATTTTGAAGTATGTGGTGGCTGTAAGTGGCAACACATGGATTATAAATACCAACTGGAATACAAACAGCAAGAGATTGTCAATAATCTGACACGTATAGGAAAAATAGAACTGCCAGAAATAACGCCTATTGCGGGAAGTGCTTCTCAATATTTTTATCGTAATAAAATGGAGTTCGGATTTTCTGATAGTAAGTGGCTTACCATGGAGCAAATCAGAAGTGATGAAGTTATAGAAGACCGCAATGCATTAGGTTTTCATATCGCAGGGATGTGGGATAAGATCCTAGATATTGAAAAGTGTCATTTACAACAAGATCCTAGTAATGCGATACGCAACGGTATTAAAGCCTTTGCTTCAGAACACGATATGGCATTTTATAATGCCCGAAACCAAGAAGGTTTATTGCGTACGCTTATGATACGCACCTCTTCTACTGGAGAGTTGATGGTACTTGTTCAATTCTTTAAAGAAGATGTTGACAAACGTACCCTCCTACTCGATTATTTAAAAAATGAATTTCCAGAAATCACATCATTATTGTATGTGATTAATTCTAAAGGAAATGATACGATCTATGATCAAGAAGTAATTTGCTATAACGGGAGAGATCACATTTTTGAAGAAATGGAAGGCTTACATTTTAAAATTAATGCGAAGTCTTTTTATCAAACCAACTCTGCTCAAGCATACGAACTTTATAAAATCACGAGAGATTTTGCAGGATTAACGGGATCTGAGATCGTATATGACTTATATACAGGAACAGGAACCATTGCTCAGTTTGTGGCAAAAAAAGCAAAGAAAGTGATTGGTGTAGAAGCCGTTCCTGATGCTATAAAAGCTGCCAAAGAAAACGCAGAACGTAATAACATAGATAATACCGAGTTTTATGTAGGGGATATGAAAAAGGTATTTAATGAGCAGTTTATCGCTACTCATGGGATTCCTGATGTCATTATCACAGACCCTCCAAGAGATGGTATGCATGCAGATGTGGTTAAACAAATCTTAAACATTGCGCCACAAAAAGTAGTTTACGTAAGTTGCAATAGTGCAACACAAGCACGTGATCTGGCGTTACTAGATGAGACCTACAAAGTCACGAGAGTACAACCTGTAGATATGTTTCCGCAGACGCATCACGTTGAAAATGTTGTATTGCTAGAAAAAAGGTAAATTCATGAAGTTTAAAATAGCATTCTTAATAACTTGTTTTACGATAGCCCTCTCATCTTGCGAGAGAGATGATATATGTGCAGAGGCCACACCTGTAACTCCCCTACTGGTCATTGATTTTTTTGACATAGAAAATACAACAGAAGCAAAAATACCCACAGACCTTATTGTCGTAGAAAACGGAGAAACAGTAGGGCTAGGATTTAACACTTCTACCATTTCTATCCCGTTGCGTACCGATGTAGATCAAACCGATTTTCTTTTTGTACTCAATGCTGGTAATGAAAGTGAAGAAACTCCA
>JBLHOX010000300.1:0-4663 GCA_047623725.1 Dokdonia sp.
ATACACGTTCTTAGAACATCCAAGAGTGACTACATTAATCTTATTCTTTTTGAGGGTTTTCGTTCTCATACCTATGTTTTATTCGGGGTGCAAAGATACGTTTAAAAAAATAGGAGCGATAAAAGAAAGTAGAAAAACAACATTGTAAAGAATCTACACTATAGCCTAAGATTTATAATACAGAGTTACTCTCTTATTTTAAAACACAAAAAAGGCTTTACAGATTTGTAAAGCCTTTTTTGTGTTATCTAAACGTGGATCTTACTTAAAGAAAGAATCTACAAATTCTATTTTATTAAAAACTTGCAAATCTTCTATTCCTTCTCCTACGCCTATATATTTTACAGGAATTTGAAATTGATCTGAAATACCAATGACAACACCTCCTTTGGCAGTACCATCCAACTTTGTCACTGCCAGTGATGTTACTTCGGTAGCAGCGGTGAATTGTTTAGCTTGCTCAAAAGCATTTTGACCTGTAGATCCGTCCAACACTAATAATACATCGTGAGGCGCATCTCCAATTACTTTTTGCATCACACGTTTTACCTTAGTCAGCTCATTCATGAGGTTTACTTTATTGTGTAAACGTCCAGCAGTATCTATAATAATCACATCTGCATCTTGGTTAAGACCGCTTTCTAAAGCATCAAAAGCGACTGAGGCAGGATCACTACCCATTTGTTGTTTTACAATAGGAACACCCACTCTGTCTGCCCAAACTTGTAATTGATCTATGGCTGCAGCTCTAAACGTATCTCCAGCACCAAGAACGACTTTCTTTCCTTGTTTCTTAAATTGATAGGCAAGTTTCCCAATAGTCGTTGTCTTCCCTACGCCATTAACGCCAACCACCATGATAACATGAGGTTTGGTGCTTTGTGGAAGTTCGAAATCGGTGGCATCACCGGTATTGGTTTCACTTAATAGGCCTGCAATTTCTTCTCGAAGTATTTTATTAAGTTCGTCGGTTCCTAAGTATTTGTCTTTGGAGACACGTGCTTCTATACGCTCTATCACTTTAAGTGTTGTCTTTACTCCTACATCACTTGTAACCAATACTTCTTCAAGATTATCTAAGACGTCATCATCTACCTTAGATTTTCCTGCAACAGCTTTACTCATTTTTTCAAAGAAGCTTGTCTTTGATTTTTCGAGTCCTTTATCTAAGGTTTCTTTTTTCTCTTTTGAAAATATTTTTTTAAAAAAACTCATGTTTCATTTTTGGTTGTAGTGTCAAAAATAATGCCTTTTAATGAGAATGCAATTATGTCAGGTCTAGTATGCTTTCGCGAAAGCGTACTTAACCTTTAAAAAACAGTTCTAGTATAAAAATAAAACCCGCTATACATACATATAGCGGGTTTTTATATCTAGAACTCATCTTGACTTTTTCTATTTCCTAAAAAATGACTTAAATCCGTCCATATTTTATCTATTTTCTTATGCGTAGCGATACTATGCCTTTCAAAAATAGTCTCATCTGAACAAATTTTAGCTCATTTTCGGTTAAAAACAAAAAGTTAAGACGAGTTCCTAATAAAAATAGATTAAGCTTCTTCTGTCTCTTCTTCGATAGCCTCTTCTTTTAATCCTTTTTTCTGCACCGTGTCAAACATCACTGGTGTTGCTATAAATAATGAAGAGTATGTTCCTACAATTACCCCTATCATTAATGCAAACATTAATCCTCTAATAGAATCTGCTCCTAAGAAGAAGATCGCCATTAACACGATTAATGTTGTTACCGATGTATTTAACGTACGACTTAATGTACTATTTAATGCTTGATTGATTAGTTTACCAAATCCACGTGTTGATCCGTGTTCCTTGATGTACTCACGAATACGGTCAAATACAACCACGGTATCATTCAGAGAGTACCCAATCACGGTTAGAATTGCCGCAATAAAGTTTTGATCTACCTCCATATCAAATGGCATGATGTTTTTGAAGATTGCAAAGATCCCAAGTACAATTAATACATCATGGAATACCGCCGCAACAGCTCCTAAAGAGAATTGCCATCTACGGAAACGTAATAAGATATATAAGAATACTACGATAAGTGACCCAACAATCGCTAATAAAGCACCTCTCTTAATATCATCTGCAATGGTAGGTCCTACTTTGTTGTAACTCATTTTACCTATTTCCTTACCATCATACGATCTACTAAAGTCTGGAAAACTTAAATCACTTGGCAAATAACTACTAAGAGACTCATATAATTTTCTTTCTACAGCTTCATCTACTTCTAAACCGTTTTCTTGAATTCTATATTTCGTTGTGATTTTTAACTGGTTGTCTGATCCGTATGTTTTTACGATAGCACTTCCAAATATATCTTCACCTGAAAGAAGTTCTCCAACTTCTGAAGAATTAATAGCTTTTTCAAAACGAACTGTATATGAACGACCCCCTACAAAGTCAACCCCTGCATCTAATCCTCCTGTTACTAAAGAGAAGATACCTACTGAAACTAATGCTAAAGAAATAAGGTAAGCAACCTTACGCTTTCCTAAGAAATCAACAGTATTGTTTGCAAATAAACCTTTAGTGATTCCTGTTGAGAATGCTAATGATTTTCCGTTCTTCCCATAACCGTCTATGAAAAGTCTTGTAATAAAGATGGCACAGAATAAAGAAGTTGCAATACCGATCATTAAAGTTACAGCAAATCCTTTTACGGGTCCTGTTCCAAATAAGAATAAGATTAAAGCCGTTAAGAAGGTGGTAATGTTGGCATCAAGAATAGAAGATAATGCATTGTTAAATCCATCTTTAATCGCATCTTTTTGTGCTTTACCTTTACGTAGCTCTTCTTTAATCCGTTCAAAAATAAGTACGTTCGCATCTACCGCCATACCTATCGTTAATACAATACCGGCAATACCAGGAAGCGTTAATACCGCTTTGAAACTTACAAGTACTCCAAAGATGAATAAAATGTTTACGACAAGAGCAACATCTGAGTATAGTCCAGCTCTACCATAATAAAATACCATCCATATTAATACAAGGATAAGCGCAATGATAAATGAAATAACACCACTATTAATCGCTTCTTTTCCTAGGGTAGCTCCAATCTCTTCTGCTTCAATTACATCTGCAGAAGCAGGAAGTTTACCAGCATTTAATACCGTTGAAAGATCTTGTGCAGATTGAACGGTAAAGTTACCTGAAATCTCTGTGCTTCCTCCTTTAATTTCTTGTCTTGCTGTTGCAGCAGACTGTACTGTATTATCAAGAACAATAGCAATTGCATTTCTTTTTTGTGCTACAGTACGTGTCAACTTTGCCCATTGACTTACCCCTTGACCTTCAAAATCAAGACCTACAGCAGGCTGTTGTGTTTGTGTATATTGTTGACGTGCATCATTTACAACATCACCACTCATATAAGGATCACCAGAACGATTAGATTCTAAAGCATATAATGCAACTCTTTCTGTTGTTTCTTCTCCATCACCTATTTTTACCGTTTCTAAATCTCCCCAAGCAAATTTTGCAAAACGTAAATTTGCAGGACGTAAACGTACAATAGCTGGTGTTCTTAAATATGCGTTAATCGTCGCAGTATCTTTAGCAGCTGCATATCCTACCGTAGGAACTTCTCTATATTGAAATGCCGTTGGGTTAGGAGAGAATATTTCAAGAAGAGGATTATTTTGAGCTACCGCTTCTTCTTCCTCACCTTCTGCATCTTTTAATAAATCATCTACAACACTATCTACACTTGTAGAATCTTGCGCTACTTCTGTTTCTACTTTCTCCTCTTTTTTAACCGTTGCAGCTAATGCCTGATCTACCAATCCAAGATAGTTGATGACATCTCCTGCATAATGTGTTTCATAAAATTCTAATTGCGCTTTTGCAGATAAGAATCTTACAGCACGTTGAATATCTTTTGCTCCAGGAAGTTCTACAAGAATACGACCATTATCTCCAAGACTTTGAATGTTAGGTTGTGTTACCCCAAACTTATCAATACGATTACGTAAGGTTTCAAAAGCAGATTGAATCGTTTCTGCAATCTCTTCTCTAAGTACCGTAGCTACTTCATCATTTGTCATATTAGGATCGATCTTTTCTCCTAAAACTACATTAGAGAAAATATCAGGATTTGCAAGTGTTACGTCTGCTCCTCCTTCTGCTTCAAAAGCAGTCAAGAAATCTTCAAAATATGGATTTTGACTATCCTTTTGTGCTTCATCTGCTGCATCTAAGGCTGTGATGAATTTTGGATGTCTTTTCCCATTGGCAAGACCTCCAAGGATATCTCTTACAGATATCTGAAGGATTACGTTAATCCCTCCTTTAAGGTCAAGCCCCTTATTAAGTTCCTTCTCCTTTGCTTCATTATATGTAATTCCTGCAAAGATTGGTAATTTACCTACACTGTCTAGATATACACGCTCGTTAATATCTCTTTCATCAGCATTATCACCTGCTTTACTAATGGCAAATTCTTTTGCCGCTGTCTCTGTCTTACTTGTTAAGTATGTAAATGAGAGTTGATATATACATACCAAACCAAATACAATAGCAAATAATCGAATGAGTCCTTTATTTTGCATTTTTGTGTTTTTTGTAATCAAAATTTATACTAGAAATTATCTAGTATTCATTTGATAGTTAACTTTATTAATAATTATTTTTG
>JBLHOX010000301.1:0-4628 GCA_047623725.1 Dokdonia sp.
CTCGGGGTCAAAGAGGAAAGTTTGAAAACGGATAGTTTTCATAAAACTAAAAATAAGTTTTTTCCGCTTGATACCTCGATGGCTCTGCCTCGGGGTAGTTCATTTGACATACTCAAACCTATGCTTTATTATTTTTCAAGCAGTTAGGATCGTCATAATAGAGATAGTTTAAGAAGGCATTCTCGCTTTAATAAATTTAATTTGTCCGTTGTGATTAGATTCGTGTTCTACGACATGAAACCATTTACAATAGGCATTTGTAGGTCCCCATCCCCAGTTATTGTCTACTTTAAGTAACCAATCATCATCACGTTTTTTTAACTCGTTTAATGTATGTGATCGTACTTCATCAAGAGCATCTAGGTAGTAAGAAATGTCGTTTCCTTTTATCATCATACGGGCTCTATTTCCCAGACCAGAAGCAACACCCCAACGGTTCTGATCTTCACGAGACCAATCTCCCCAATTTTTGCCTTCAAAAGTATGTATTTGATAAAAACGTTCTGTGGCTGCAAGATGTAAAAGCATCGCGCCTATAGAGTTTGCTTTATCATCTATTAAAAAATCAAGTTGTTCTTGTTCAAGACCATGTAATTCTTGTTCTACAATACTTCGCATCCAATTCATCATAGAGACTAAGGTTCCTATTTGTGGAGCATATCCAGCTTTTGGACCTACAATATTTAATTCGTCTTGTACAGGTGAGCAGGATGCTCCCATAAGAGGCATTGCAATAAAGCTTAATGTGCCAGCTGCTGCAAAGGATGATTTTTTCAAAAAGTCACGACGACTGTAATCTGGTACTAGCGTATTCATGATGATATATATTAGTTAGTTGATCACAATATAGAAGTAGCTTATCAAAAGAGTATGTTAAGGCTGCGGTAAAATCTTGTTAATAGATCAGTTTATTTGGTATCACTAGTGTCCGATTAAAATGTATATAAATCTATATATAGTAGGTATTACGCAGGCTTTTAATGAATAAACCCTGCTTGTCCTTGACATTAGTACCTTAGGTGGAAGTATAGAAAAAATATCCATTTACAGCTAGTTATCAAATGATTGGCAATTGGGTCTTACGTCTTATGTCTAACAGCGAAGCGGTCTTATGTCTTAGTTGGGTACAACTAATTTGGTATTATTCTTTTAACTCCTTCAATCTGTTTATCGCATTTTGATTCGTAGGATTTAATGCTAACGATTTTTTAAAATTTGCAATCGCCTTTTTAATATCACCTAGATATACAAAGCCTTCTGCAAGACTGTCATAAAGATTAGCCGATTCAGGATATAGTGTCGTTGCAAATTCAAAAACAGCAATCCCTTCTGTTGCTTTTAATGGATTAAAAATAAGTTGTAATCCAAGTGTATTAAGGTTTCCTTCTGGAATCACTAATGAAGGATGTTCTCTTTTCATTTCTGTATAAAGCTCATAAAGGTTGCTATACTTTTGTTGTTTTGCTAGGTTTAAAAATGCATAGAAATCAATGGGTTTTTTACTCGCTTTTTTTGAATCTATAGAAATGAGTTGTTCTGAGATATTATTTTCTTGTGGTGTATTTGTTATAAAGTCAAGAGAGATTTGGTCATTTTTAAGATAGGCATTCATAAAATGGAGACTATAGGTAGTTGCAATTTTATAAGAAGCCATAATTCGTTGATCACTTTTATCTTGCTTCGGATCTCGTTCTTCAAAAAGGACACCCAAAGTGCTAAAATAGGAATGTGACAGATCGTGTAAGCGTATTTTATAGGTATCACTCTCCGTCAATTCTTCATAAAATGTAAAATGAGTATTTAGGGAGTCTGGAATGCTTTGTTCTTTCATAACAACCGCTGGAATCTCTTTTTGTGCCAGATGCATAAAAGGAATCGTTGCCTTTTTGATATCATAAAATGGAGTTGATTTTATAATATCTGGGCTGTAACGTATGGTTCCGTCAAGACTCATATTGACTTTTATAATCTCATTGCGCATTTGTAGTAGTACATTAGACAGTCCACCAAAACTAAAACCCATCGTTCCGACACTATTCATATCTGCCGATGGAAAACTAGAAATCTTCTTGATTAGAAATTCAAGATCTCTCGCTTGTGTTTCTATTGCTAGCTCTGGTTTTTTAAAACGTTTAGAAGTCGTTCCGCGACTAGGACTCGCAATCACAATATATCCATGGCTTGCAAGTAATTCACATAATGCAAAATTTTCTATAGACGAAAATTCAAAACCAGGTGCATATATAATCACAGGGAAATGACCTTTTGCGTGAGGTATATCCTTAAATGCAGTAGTACTTTCTTTAAGATGCTTTTGATTCTCTGGTGTGTTTTTATAGTAAAACCAATCTAAGAGAAAATAGTTGGGTAAATCTTCCCATTCTTCTTCCTCTTTTAAAACTTCCATGTAATTTAAAACAGATAGCGGTTGTCTGTTTTTAGTTTCTACAGTAGAAGGATACCAGATACTTACAGGAATAGGGCGGAAGGTTGCTTCCGAATTAATATCAAGTTTTGAAATATACATACGGGTACTATCTGTAGCCGTGTAATGCGTAAAACCAACGGTGTAATTTCCGTTTTTTAGTTGCAAGTCTTGTAAGGAAGTTTGGCTATATGTTGTTTGTAAGAGTATAAAAAACAATACGATATGCAACGCTGATCTCATAGTTGATTGATTATGTACATAATCAAAGATGCTATTTTTATACGAATGTTACAGTTGGAGTCGTAGGTATGTAAAAAAGGCTATCTAAAAAGTGCCAAAACAAGCTAATTGTCACTCTGAGCCTGTCGAAGAGATGTAGATAATCAAAAGATTAAAAACTTCGACAAGCTCAGTTTGACAAACTAAATGTACTTTTTATATATCCTCTTCTAGTATATATATATATATTGTAATATTTATTTTATTGCTTTCGCGAAAGCGTCCTCACCACCCACAACTGGGAGTGAAAGTGTCGTTCCTTTAAGATCTAAGGTCAATTCTGTACCTGGTTTTGGGTGTAATGTAAACTCATTGTCACTAGAAAAAATCATCAATCCTATTTGCTGTCCTTTCGGAATGATTTGATCGTCTGGCATGAGGTCAAAAGTGACATCGTAAAATGTTTTTGCTATGAGTGGTTCACCACTACGTATCGAACTATGATTTTGAGGATCTGCCCATCCACGTGTAATGATATTCTCTGTAATTTTTACCTTTCCCCCTTCTTTCCAAGGTAAAGAGACTAACCATACAGAAAGGTTTGCTGCGGGTTTATTACTAGCAATACTGATAGTTACTTTTGCTACTCCTGAAATATGCACATCTTCTGTAAGTTCTGGAGTTACATATAATAAACGGTTTTTAGAGATTGCAGCTTTGGCATGGTCAGCTCCTTTTATGGTATAATCATCTGTAAAGAATTCTGGTTTTTCTTTTGCATTTTGAGAGGTGCTTAAACCTCCTTTTTCTGCGCCTCCAGTTCCTGGGTATAAAGCAACATATGATGCCTCTGGATTTGGATACTCTGCATAAGATGTAGGATTGTCTCTTTTATCATTTTCACGTACAATCCAAGCACGTGCATCATTTTCTACACCGTTTTCTATACCGTGTAAGTATCTTGTAAACCAACGGTTACGCATTTTCATAGGAGGTGGTCCTCCATGTCCGTTTTGATGGTAAAAAACTTGTGAAGGGATTCCCTGCGCTTTTGCTTGGGCATAAATACGGTAACTATGTTCTGGCATCACATTCCAGTCATTAAATCCGTGTGACATCAATAAAGCAGCTTTCATAGGTTTCATCTGATTCAGATAATCTCTACCCGCCCAGAAGTCGTTGTAATCTCCTGTAACGCGATCCATACCATTCATCATCTCCGTATCACGTACCGTCTTATTATTGTAAGGACGTTTTGACTCATCTCCACTATGTATAAAATCATATAATACATCAATATCTTCTCCCAGGTATCCTCCTGGAGAACGTACCAAACCATTAGAACGGTAGTAGTGATAATACGAAGTATTAGGAGCAATAGGAATAATAGCTTCTAGTCCTTCTACACCTGTGGTAGCTGCTGCAAGTGGTAACGTTCCATTATAGGAGGTTCCTGTCATTCCTACTTTTCCAGTAGACCAAAAAGCGTCTACAGTTTCAGTTCCATCTATGGAGGTATATCCTTTTCTTTTTCCGGTGAGCCATTCTATAACTGCTTTTGGCGCGAGTGATTCATTAGGCCCCCCTACGGTAGGTGATCCTTGAGAAAGTCCTGTGCCAGGTGATGATGAGTGTACGACGATATAGCCTCTTGGAATCCATGTTTTGATGTGAGAATTAGAAATAATAGGTCGCTCTCCAGTACGTTTTGCTTCTGGGTGTAGACGCTCTTCTGCAGTTTCGCCAAGCTCATGCTCTACATTCCAATTTGGAGTATCTGCAGCAACTCCCGCAAAGTATGGACTACTCACGTATACAATAGGTAATTTTAATCCTTCAGTATCGGTTTGTAGAGGTCGTGTCACCGATACGTGCATACGATCCATTTTGTCATCGCCATCGGTATTAAAATCGGTTTCGACCCATAAGTCGTGACGTATCCAACTATCTGGATCTTCAAAAGAAGGCACTACTTGTGCTT
>JBLHOX010000302.1:0-4624 GCA_047623725.1 Dokdonia sp.
TGTATTCCCATCGGTAGCACGTCCCCAGTGTTCTTCAATCACTTTACCATCGGTCGTCGGGACTACAAATGGCGCATTTTGAATCTGATATGATTTTTTCATCTATTATAAATTTTATCTCATGAAAACGCTGTGTTTTCTATAACGGCCAAGCAAACATAAAATGTTTAATAGGAGCTTCTCCAGGAACTTGCATAGGTTCTAATCTACTCGTTGTACTAAAACGCACTTCTGATGCTAAGTGTTTTTTATCTATAATAAAATAGATTTCACTCTCTTCTACAGCGACAATAATAAAGTCGATCATATTATTGATTTTCTTTATCGTATACGCCTCTTGGATATCCTTATAAGTGCTTTTTAAAGAAACCCCACTCTGAGTCGTATAACGATCGTCAAAAAACTGAATATGATCAATAACTTCTTTGTCATCCTTTTTTGCAGAAAGCTTCATTAGTTTTTTTCCTCCTTTTTCAAAGAGCACATAATTATTTGCTTCTGTTTTTATAAGACTATCCGTAGCTCCTTTAAATAAGGCTTCAAGGTCACTGATTTTGGTCGCCTTAGTCACAGGTCCTACAGCTTCATTTGTTACTGCAAATGCAGTATCTTGTTTTGTACAAGACACTATAGATAGTGTGAGTACAAGTAATACGATGTAAATACGATTCATGGGTATATTTTTAATAAGATTATTTAAACATTTTTCCTAAAATTCCTAAAACACCACGTATCACTGTCGCACTCGTAAGGACTTTGATAATTGCTTTAGAAGTGGCGCTTTGCGCAGGTTTTCTTGACGAGCTTCTACTACGAGAGCTAGGTTTAGAAGCTTTAGCACGCTCTGCTTTCGCTTTGACTTTCGCTTCCTCTTCATTTGCCTTTTCGATTTTTTTATTTAAGAGTTCGTAGGCACTATCTCTGTCTATAACTTCGCTATATTTCTTAACGAGTTTTGAATTTGTATTAATACCATCTAGTTCTTCTTGAGTAAGAATATCCATACGAGACATCGGCGCTCTAAGCATGGTCGCAGCGAGTGGAGTAGGACGCCCTTTTTCATCTAGCGCAGAGATAAGCGCTTCCCCAATTCCTAAGGATGTCAATACCGTTTTGGTATCATAATACGGCGAATCTGGATAATTCTCAGCCGTCAGTTTTATGGCTTTACGATCTTTTGCTGTAAATGCACGTAACGCATGTTGAACTTTTAAACCTAACTGACTTAAAACACCTTCTGGAATATCAGTAGGGTTTTGAGTTACAAAATACAATCCAACCCCTTTAGAACGTATTAATTTTACAATACTTTCTATTTGGTTATGGAGTGCTTTAGACGCTTCTTTAAATATAAGATGCGCTTCGTCTATAAAGATCACCAGTTCTGGACGATCACTATCTCCTTGCTCAGGAAATGTCGAATAAATCTCTGCCAGAAGGCTTAACATAAATGTAGAGAATAAACCAGGACGATCCTGTATATCGGTAAGGCGTACAATATTAATGATCCCACGTCCATCTCTTGTGATACGTGTTAAGTCATCGGTATCAAATGATTTTTCGCCAAAGAAAATATCGGCACCTTGTTGTTCTAGCTCTACAATTTTACGAAGAATAGATCCTGAAGAAGCTGGCGAAATACGCCCATAACTTTCTTGAATCTCTTTTTTTCCTTCATTGGTAGCGTATTGTAAAATCTTTTTAAAATCCTTAAGATCTAGTAATGGCAATTTGTTGTCATCACTATATTTAAAAAGGATAGAGATAATACCAGATTGTGCTACCGTTGCATTTATAATACGAGAAAATAATACAGGTCCAAATTCACTTACCGTCGCTCTAAGACGTACCCCATTTTGTTCTGATAGCGTAAGGATTTCTACTGGGAAATCTTTTGCTTCAAAAGGGATACCTATTTTCTCGTGACGTTCATCAATTTTAGGATGTCCTGGACTTGCTTTTGCAATACCAGAAAGATCCCCTTTCATATCCATCATCAAAACTGGGATTCCTTGATCCGAAAGATTTTCGGCAAGAACTTGAAGTGTTTTTGTCTTTCCAGTTCCAGTCGCTCCGGCAATAAGTCCGTGGCGGTTTAATGTTTTTAAGGGTACTTTTACGTGCGCATTTGTGATCGTTTCTCCTTCTAGCATCGCTGCACCCATCGTAATAAAGTCGCCTTTAAACGTATTCCCCGCATTTATAAAATCAAAAAATTCTTGTTTAGTGTCCATAATATGTTGGTTGTAAAGCGTATGTGCTGTGTTGGGTATGTTTTTGGTATACGCTTTCGCGAAAGCATAAAAATAAACAATCCCTTAAAAAAGCGACAATTATCTGTTACATTTATCTCTTCTAAACCGAATTATGTAATAGAACTTCGTGATTAGGCTTGAATAAGTAATAAAATATGACGTTTTCTGGGTTTTAGCATAGCACCGCTATGGTTAAACTCAAAAACGTAATGTAGTGGTATATTTTGAAGCTTCTTCAAGTTTTAATAGATTTTCTATTATATAATTTGGGTTAAAAACCATTATCTATGAAAACGCCTCTTTTAGCGACCTTATTACTCACTGTTTTACTTTTTTCTTGTGAAACAAAAGTGACCACTTCTATAGGACCTGATGATAAAAATACCGAAACAAAGACTCCTGTCGAAGTTACGTATCACGCCTCTCACGAACCTAAAAAAGCAAATGCACCTTTCTCTGATGTGGTGCAAGTAGGTGATCTCTATTTTTTATCTGGACAAATAGGAATGGATCAAACCACAAGAACACTCGTAGAAGGTGGAGTAGAAGCAGAGACCAAACAGACATTAGAAAATATTAAAGCCGTATTAGCACAGCACGGTATGGATATGAGTGATGTAGTCAAATCACTGGTAGTACTTGATGATATTAATGACTTTGCTGCGTTTAATGACATCTATAAAACGTACTTGCCTCAAAAACCTGCACGTACTACATTTGCCGCCGAAGGACTCGCGGCAGGTGCAAAGATTGAAATTGAAGTCATCGCTGTAAAGCAATAAATCAGACAATTTTTAATGAACAGGTAGTTTCCGAGTTATAACTTAAAATTTAGCTGTAATTAATTCATTTTATGCTATATTTTAATATAGAATAAAATGTAGTGACTATTTTTTTAATTTCATGACTTTATCCAAAAGAGCTGGAAGTCCGTTTTCTGTTATTGTGTCATTATTCCAAAAACTTAAAACACAGCTAATATAATTACCTCTTAGCACTGTAGATACATAGTAAATCGTTAATGTCTTCCCTCCAGAAATACTCGCTAATAGGGACGTTATTCCTGTGAAATCATAAACTACTTTTTTAGCTTTAGTCGCTATTCCTTCAAATTCTATATCAATTATTTCTTCTGAAATTACTTTTCCATTTTTTCTTGATTTTGTTATTGCAAACTGTTGTTCTATTGTATTTTTTGCATCTTGTAGTTCTTTATGAATAGACCAATTCATTTCTCCATGATATGGACATTGGACTGTATTAACATTTGTCCAACCACAGTGTGTACCTAACTTAATTTTCCTACCTGCAAAATTGATACTATCAATAGTCCTTGATGCAAAATTTTCTTTTGGAATTCTATTTTCAATGATAGGTTTTACAATGATACGTTCAAACTCTTTATCTCTTTTATTAATTGCACTAAATTGAATAATTGTAATTCGTTTTTCTTGATCTTCTATAAAATAAAACGAATTATTTTGTACTAAGCTGTCAGCAATACTATCATTAGTAGTAACATAATAATTAGCGTAGGGTAATTGCTCGTCTTTAACTTTAACTTCTTTCTTTTTTATCGAATATTTTCTGTATATCTTTTTAAGATTTTTCTCTGTAAATGTATAGTTGAAAGTTTGACTTGAAATTGTGTAGCCATCTATATTGTAAAAAGTTAAGTCATTACTATTAATCGCTTGTAGCCTATCAAAAATAGCATCATGTTGAGCACATGATACTGTAATAACAAAAAATGAAATAAGTGTAAATAGTTTTCTCATACTAGTAAGCTATAATAGATAAGTCATATCATGAAAGACTTAGAATATGCAAAGTAAATAGCTGTTTTTAAGTTTATACTTAACCATAAAAATAAAACCGAAATCACAACTATAAACTTTTCTATAGTCTCTAAACAAGGAAGAATCTAAATTAAAAATAAGATAAATATCTAGAGTGTCACCCTGAGCCTGTCGAAGGGCTTTTGATGATCATAACATGAAAACTTCGACAGGCTCAGTTTGACAGACTTAAAGTGCTTTTTAGATAGCCTTTTTTTATTTTTGTACTCTATTACTTTGTGACTTTTATCCCTGTAAAGTATAATTTTAAATCTCCTTGTTTATCAGTGTGTGACGTTGCGATGTTAAGACCTTCAAATTTTTGATAATCAGAAAACGTAGTTATCATAGAAGGAGTCGGCGCATTGCTTTTTCTAAAAACCCACTCTTTTACGATATAATCCTCATTGTAGTAAAAGTCATACGCATCGCCTGGTGTATAGCCACCTTCGTTACTATAAACAATGGTTAATTTTTTAGTTCGCTTTTGCGAAATTGGTGCTGTTGCCGTATCCTGAACGGTTATGTTGG
>JBLHOX010000303.1:0-4611 GCA_047623725.1 Dokdonia sp.
AACATACCTAATGCAAGTAACTACTAACGGTAAAGTAGGAGTATACAGAGTTTTAAAGATGTAATTGATTATATATCTCTTAAGATAAAAAGAAAAAACCCATCACTGTTTATAGTGATGGGTTTTTAATACATTAAAATGGGTATATATCTTTCGCTTACATAACTATTTTTAATCTATTGCTTTTAAATAGCTCTGGTTAGCGCCGTCGCATATCCAAGATGTAATCCTTCATGGAAATTATTAAAGGCAATTGCATCTTCTACTTTATGAAGTATGCCTCCATTTGTACTTAAAGTATACGTTTTAAATGATGTAAAAACACCTTTACTGTAATCTTTCTCCAGTTGTTTTATAGTCGAAAACAATAAAGACTTTATCTCTTCTATTTCTTCTGTAGTTGCAGGCTTTTCTGGTTTGGTTCCTTTCTTATAAAGATCAATAATATGTTTTGGAACTTGAACATCTTCTCCCGAAAGACCATATACTAACAACTGTTGTGTAGCTATTGTGTGTCCAATATTCCAGAGAATATTATTATTATACCCTTCAGGAATTTTATTAAGTTGTTCTGGAGAGAGTTTTTCCATTAAATTGTGTAGTAGTTGCCTGTTCTTTTGGCAAATATCAAAGTCGTAAAGCATCTTGTATTTTTTTATTAAAAGTAGCTTATTTTGTAATAAATGACCGAATTTTGTGATGATAACTCATATACCTATTTCACTTTGAAAAAAATATACCATCTCTCTACGTGCAATACGTGTCAACGCATCATACAAGAAATTAATCCAGGTAATGATGTGCAATTGCAAGACATAAAAACAGAAGCAATTACCCAAGATCAATTAGAAAGCATGCATGCTTTTACAGGGAGCTATGAAGCGCTGTTTAGTAAAAGAGCACAATTGTATCGCCAGCGTAATTTAAACGAACAGACGCTTTCTGAAGAGGATTATAAAAATCTTATTTTAGAACATTATACGTTTTTAAAACGTCCCGTGATGATTGTAAATAACGATATTTTTGTTGGAAATAGTAAAAAGGTTGTAGCACAAGCCGTAGAAGCTTTTAAATAAAATGAGTAAGCGTCACTTGGCCATGTTAGCAGCGTTTGGCGCCAGTTTTATTTATGGTGTAAACCATACACTTGCAAAAGATTTAATGCCTACATATATTAAACCTTTTGGGTTTATTATGTTACGTGTTTTAGGAGCAGCACTCTTGTTCTGGATCACAAGTATGTTCTTTCCTAAAGAAAAGATAGACCGTAAAGACTGGATACGTATTGTTCTTTGTGCATTTTTTGGAATGACCATTAATATGCTTATGTTCTTTAAAGGATTAGCATTATCTACACCCATAAACAGTAGCGTTGTCATTACACTATCACCCGTTATTCTATTAGTATTATCAGCTATTTTTCTAAAAGAAAAAATTACATGGTTCAAAGGTTCTGGTATAGGGATCGGATTAATAGGAGCATTGGTATTAATACTTTTTGGAGCAAAAACACAAGAAAATGCTCCCAATATCCCTTTAGGGAACATCTTATTTATTGTAAATGCTACCGCCTATTCGGTATATCTAATTATAGTCAAACCACTTACAGCAAAGTACTCTTCTATTACATTGATGAAATGGTTTTTCTTAATCGCCGTATTTACAAACCTACCCGTAGCCTTGCCAGAATTTCTGGAAGTAGAATGGTCAACGCTCCCTTTGTCTGTCATTGGCGTGATGATTTTTGTAGTAGTGGGTACGACATATCTCACCTATTTATTTAATGTTTTTGCATTACGTACCCTCAAACCCTCAACAATAGGGGCATTTATTTATCTTCAACCATTATTAGCGACATTAGTAGCTATTATATTAGGAGCAGATACACTCACAGGAATACGTATTTTTGCTGCAGCATTAATTTTCTTAGGAGTCTATTTAACTACAAAACGAAAAGCATCTACTATTGAGTAATATAGAAGTTACATATTATTCTTCTGTGCAAGAAGTCCCAGAAGACATCTTTACAGCATTAGCGTGTAAAAACACACTGTATTTTACGAGAGGATTTCTTGAAGCTTTTGAGAAAGCAAATCCCAAAATAGAATATTGTTATTTAGTACTTTCTCAAAATGAAGTCATTATAAGCCTAGCCATTTTACAACGTATGAGCGTTGCTATAGATAATGCACAAGAACATCTTCCATTTTCAGAACGTATAGCTCGCTCTTTACAATGTTATATTAGCGCTCGTAAAGTAAATACTATCGTATGCGGTAATGTATTTCTAAGCGGAAACTTTGGCGTTATTATTAAAGAAGGAATACCTAAAGAACCTGTTTACAAGAAAATTGCTCAAGAAATTAAAACAGTACAAACACAAAAGAAAGCATCTGTCTTCTTTTTTAAAGATTTTATAGATCAAGATCTTGCTGTGGTTTCTGAAGTAGAAAAACATCAGTTTCAGTCGTTTGCTGTAGAGCCTAATATGCGCCTTAAGATACATTCAGCATGGACAGATTTTGATCAATACAAGGCATCATTAAAATCAAAGTATCGCGTTAAAGTAAATAAAGCAGATAAAAAAAGCGCTCAATTAACGGTACAATCTTTTGAAGCAGAAGACATCGATACCTATCGTGATGAGTTGCAACAACTCTATAGCAATATCACAGACCGAGCGTTATTTAAGACCATAGATCTAGAAATAGAAACCTATAAATTATTGAAAATACGCTTTCGCGAAAGCGTACTCATAAACACCTACTGGCACGAGAATCAAATGGTAGGGTTTGCAACAGCTTTTAAAGTAAACAACCGATTAGATGCTCATTTTATTGGGATAGATTATACCCGTAATAAAGAACTGTCTATCTACCCTAGGATATTAAATGATTATGTGCGTTTGGGAATTGAGATGAAGGTAGAAGAAGTTAATTTTGGGAGAACATCTTCAGAGATTAAAAGTACCTTAGGCGCAATGCCAGAACATCTTACATGCTATGTGCGGCATAGAAGAACAGCAGCTAATTTTTTGTTTAAACCTCTCGTAAGGCAGATTAAAATGAAAGCATATAAACAGCATACACCTCTTAAATCATAAAAACCCATTAAAAAATGTCTAATGGGTTTTACTATTTTCATAAGATTTTATGTTAGATCCAGGCATTAATAATACCGCCCATAATAGCCAAAGTAACAGTCCAATACCCTACGGCAATTAATACATATTTGATAGATTTACGCTCATACAGAGCAATGGTTCCTAAAACAGGAAGGATCACAAATAATCCCATAATTATTCCGTGAAAAGCACCATGCTTAAACGTAAGAAAAGGTGCTTGTCCGTGAATTTCTCCACCGCCACCACCTACCATCACTTGAGCCCACATAGAGAATGCAAGAAAGCACCCAAAAATAAAACTCAATCCAAAGATAAGCGCCATATTTCCACCTTTAATTTTTTCTTCGGTCATTCCAGACTCTTTCATCCAAGCTTTGCCAAATAAAGGACCATACCATAAAAACCCTACCACCAAAGAGGAGGCAGCTGCGGCAAGTAATGCCAGCCAGTTAATGTCAAAATCTTCCATAAATTCTATATTTTTTGATTAGTTAGAATTTAAAGGTATTAAAAAAAGTAAACTTTGTTTAATGTGTGTGGTGTATAATACTTGTTTTCTGCAAAATAATTTAAACAAAACAACGTATTACAATTGCTGTGCATCAAAAATAAGCAAGAATATAGCGGCTAAATAAATGGCAGTATAGATCCTTATTCTTTTTCCAGATGCCGAGGAGCTTGCCCGTGAACTCTCATATCTTCTTTTGTTAATACGCTATGGTCGGGAGTTTTTGGCGCATTCTCAAACATCGGTAATAGTGACTCAGGAAGAGCACATAATTTACGAGTAGTCAGATCCATCCAACCTCCTTGCATTGTTCCCCTAGCGATATTATGTCCTTTATGATCGTAAAAGTTATGTACAAACTTAAAAAACATTCCATCTGGACTATTACCACCCAATTCAAAACTCACACGAATAGGCTTCCCCTGAAAAGCTTCTTTAAAAAAGAATAGTTGCTCATGAAAAATAACAGGGCCTATATTGTGAATCACCATTTCCTTTTGGCTTAATCCATTTTCTATCAGAAACCCCATACGGGTATGACTCATAAAATTCACATAAGCACTATTGGCCAGATGCCTGTTAGCATCTATATCACTCCATCGGATATCAAATTCTTTAAAGTACATAATTTTGTATGGTTTTATATTTTAAAAATTCTTGAATAATATCTATTGTCTCTTGTTCTTTAAGCATATGATCTTGACCATTTATATACACGCGATCTATATGCGGTAAATTTTCAATAGCCCCCTTGATAGGATCAATTGGAGTAACACTATCTGATATCTCATGTATCACTAAGCAAGGTTTATCTATAGTCGTAAAGAACTGCTGCAAAGTTACTTTGTCAATAGGTAATTTGAGGACATTATTTATTTTTATACGTAAATTTTTTATTGCTTTTGGAGAAAGAGAAAGCACCTCTTTAAAATAAACCAAAATAGCATCTATACCAGATGGCGCACCCATGATTACATAA
>JBLHOX010000304.1:0-4590 GCA_047623725.1 Dokdonia sp.
GGTCAGGATATAAATCACACGGACCACCAGGATATATTACAATCAAAAATGGATACGACTCTTTTAATGATCAATATCAATTATTTGAACTACTTTATAATAAATAAAAATGTGTATAAAGATTAGATCCTAATGAAGAGAAGATAAGGTTAGAATTGCTAACCCATGTGCCTACTGGTACATCTTCATCTGTTGGATATGCTGTAGCTGTAAAACTTTCTGTGATTTGAGTAGAAGTTGATTCATTAAAAATAGGACCCCATCTGTGTCCAGAGTATTGATTAATTCCAATTTTAGTTCGAGAAGGAGTGCCTACAGATGTGCTTCCTCCAACATCTTCAGCTCCTTCTTGACGTATCATAATACCATAATAAGAACTGGCGTTAGTTCTGGCTCTCGTGTAATCTACACCCTCTGTAATGTTTATTGCAAATGAAATATCTACAGATGGATAGCAGTATAATTGATTGCCTTCTATCAAAGTATTGGTAGTGGTTCCTAAAAGAAGGATGCCGCCATAGGGTACATTGTTGTAGATAAAATCTCTTCGCAGTGCATTATTAGCAACAATATTATTAGAAATCACAGCGTTTTTTACATTTGTGAATGCAATACCAGAAGAGTTATTTCTTTCGATTGTGTTGTTAGAAACTATAGCATTAAAAGAACGTTCTACAGAGATTCCTAAATCTCCAGAGTTACGCCCTGTATTATTAAGAAGTTTTAGATTTACAACATCTTTGATGCTGTAAAGATCTGCAGATCCTCCATCAAAAAAGCCGTAATCAGGGCCTTCTGCAAAATTGTTTTCTATAACTACATTAATATGGTTGTCTACTGGCAAGGTCTCTGGAGCTTGATCTGCGCCACATGTTAAATAAATGGCGCTAGGTCCAAATCTGCCAGCCCTCCATTCTTCATAAGTTGCATTGCCTGGATCAAGATCAGAATCTACAGCACCAATATTAACAGCTCCTGTGTTAGGATCTCTAGGTAAGTACATAGATAATTCCTCAATAATAGAGTCAGCTCTTCCAATGTTAATTTTATTCCCTGTAATCCATACGTCACTACTATATGCAGTTAGACTAGGATTGTTGATATCTCTAACTCCCTGTATTCTAATAGGATTTTTGTTAAGTGTGTTTTCAAAGGTGTTATCTTCTATTCTGATTCTACTATTTCTTTTTTCAAAACGAATTCCAAAATTACTGTTTCTAAACGTACATCCTTTTATGAGAATATCAGTTGCATCTCCTAAAGCTATACCTGCAGCACCTCGTGTATCATTTTGTATATTTTGAAATTCACAATTAATGATAGAAAGATGATTGACAGTTGTTGTAGAAAAATTTACCAATGCATTCACTCTGTCATCACCATCAAAAATAATGTTTTCAAAAGCTATGTTTTCTCTATTATTAATTATAATCATTGGTGTAGATGAAGTTATAGTGCCTCCATTATAACCTACAGTAATTCTGATAGTTGCCTTAGAATGAGACGCTCTAAGCGTGATATTACTAAATACAGTAATAGGGGCTGAAATCTCTACAGTTTTGTTCCCTGGAAACAAAATAACGCCCCAGCACCAGCACCACTAGAATTAGGGTCAGAAGCTGGGTTATTGGCATGTTGAATGGCAAGATTAATAGCAGCGGTATAATCATTGCCAGTCACAAGGTTAAAATATGGAGCGGCTTGTAGGTCAAAAATATCCTCAGGAGCGACTATATAGGTATCTATACAATTTTCTGAGATATCTGGAATTTTGTTTTCATTTGTAGCACCTAGCGAACAAATAAAAAATAGTGTAAAAAGTAAACGAGGTAAATAGTTCATGGGAGTGATTTTAAATTTTAGTTTTAGTTCATTTGTAGATTACATGTAGCTAGCATTGTGTAATCTAGTGAAGGGCTAAATTAAATAATAATAGCACCTTACGGAACTAAAACGACCTCTGGGATCTGTAGTTTCAGGAGATGTTAGATAGTGTTTAAGAAATGGAGATGCACTTTGAAAAAAGAGTTAAAAACCTTAGATAAGTCAAAAATGATTTATTAATTCTAAGAGAGGAAAGAGTGTTGAAAAGATAGATCAAAAATGAGTTTTTCGTTTTTCATTTGACTACTTATTATTACATCACAACATAGTCCAATACTTATAGTAAGTATTGGACTATTTGAGACACTCAAGGTATATGTCTTTTGTAATTTTATTATTAGCAAAAGGGTGACGCTATTTATGTATGTAAAGACCTTTTTCGGTCAATAGTTTTTATTAAAACTATTTGAAATTGATGAGTTCTAAAAGGAAGTATTATTCAGATTCATGAATCTGAATAATACTTCAAATTTTGAAAAAGGAAAGATGTGTCGGAGCTTACTTTACTTGAAAGAAAATAAATGAGAACCCTGTGCAATCTTAATTAGTTTTAAAACTGTGAAAAACTGGTGATAACTCATTTTAATTAGCGTTTGTAAAAAGCCACTAAAAAATTACCTTGCAGTATGGCAAAAAGCACAGAGAAAAAGGTGACTCCTTTAATGAAACAATACAATACCATCAAGGCAAAATATCCTGATGCGTTATTACTTTTTAGAGTTGGAGATTTTTATGAAACCTTTGGGGATGATGCGATAAAAGCAGCAGGTATTTTAAATATTACCTTAACCCATCGTAATAATGGAGGCGAAAAAACAGAATTGGCTGGTTTTCCGCATCACTCCATAAATACGTACTTACCTAAGCTTGTAAAAGCAGGATGTCGTGTGGCGATTTGTGACCAGTTGGAGGATCCTAAAATGACCAAGCAAATCGTAAAACGTGGTGTGACAGAATTGGTCACTCCAGGCGTTGCGCTTAATGATGAGGTGTTGTCGGCTAAGCGTAATAATTTTCTAGGTGCCGTTCATATTGGAAAACGTACGCTAGGGGTTTCGTTTTTAGATGTTTCGACAGGAGAATACCTTACGGCACAAGGTGACGAAGCCTATATAGATAAGCTGTTGCAAAATTTCGCACCAAGCGAACTCTTAATTTCAAAAAAACAAAAGACTGCCTTTTTTAATGCATTCGGTCCCGATTTTCATACCTTCTATATGGAAGATTGGGTTTTTAAAACTGACTATGCGTTTGAGTCACTTAATAAGCATTTTAAGACCAATACCTTGAAAGGTTTTGGGGTAGATCACTTGGAGGAAGGCGTTATTGCTTCGGGCGCCATTTTACATTATTTGGGGGAGACACAGCACAACAAACTAGAGCACATCACCCGAATCAATCGTATTGCTGAGGATGAGTACGTATGGATGGATCGATTTACGATCAGGAATTTAGAGTTGTATCATTCCGCTTTCGCGAAAGCGATCACCCTCATAGACGTCATAGATAAAACCACATCTCCTATGGGAGCACGTCTTTTAAAACGCTGGCTCGCTTTACCTTTAAAAAATGTAGAAAAGATAAAACAACGTCACGAAGTCGTTTCTTATCTGCTAGAAGACGAAACCTTGTTTGATAAATTGCGTCACTATATTAAAAACATAGGCGATATGGAACGTCTCATTAGTAAAGTGGCGACTGGTAAAGTATCTCCTAGAGAAGTCATACAACTTAAGAACTCTCTTGAAGCGATGGTGCCTATAAAAAGCTTGAGCTCAAATGCGAGTAATGAGGCTTTAAAAATTATAGGCGAGGGGATACACGAATGTGAGTTACTCCGTTCCAAAATTAAAGAAACGCTTAACGAAGAGGCACCCGTTGCTATAGGTAAAGGGGGTGCTATTGCTGTAGGATTTCATGAAGAGTTAGATGGCTTACGCGACATTGCTTTTTCTGGCAAAGACTATCTGGATAAGATGCTACAAAGAGAAACGGAGCGTACAGGAATTACGTCTCTTAAAATAGCCTCAAATAATGTTTTTGGGTATTATATAGAAGTGCGTAATACGCATAAAGATAAAGTGCCTGAGGAGTGGATACGTAAGCAAACACTTGTCAATGCAGAGCGTTATATCACCGAAGAATTAAAAGAATACGAAGCTAAAATACTAGGTGCCGAAGAGCGTATTTTAGGCATAGAGCAAAAGCTATTTTCTGAGCTAGTACAATGGATGATGCAATTTATCCCGCAAGTACAAAGCAATGCAAATTTGGTGGCACAACTCGATGTATTAGGTTCTTTTACGCAACTGGCAAAAGATAATAACTATATACGTCCTGTGGTAGACGACTCGCAAGCGCTTACGATAAAGGAAGGGCGACATCCTGTTATAGAAAAGCAATTACCACTTGGTGAAAGTTATATCGCAAATGATGTCTATCTGGATAGAGAAGCCCAGCAAATGATTATGATTACGGGACCTAATATGTCTGGTAAGAGTGCTATTTTAAGACAGACAGCGCTCATTGTTCTGCTAGCGCAAATGGGAAGTTTTGTCCCCGCTGCTGAGGCGCATATAGGGATGGTGGACAAGATTTTTACCCGAGTAGGTGCGAGTGATAATATCTCTATGGGCGAAAGTACGTTTATGGTAGAGATGAATGAGACAGCAAGTATTCTTAATAATATATCTGATCGTAGTTTGG
>JBLHOX010000305.1:0-4561 GCA_047623725.1 Dokdonia sp.
ATTAACGCAAGATCCCCTATAACATCTAGTAATTTATGGCGAGCTGCTTCATTAGGATGATGCAATGTCAAGTTATCTAGGATACCATTTGGTTTTACTGCTATATGTTCTTTATTAAAAGCAACACGTAGTTTTTCCATAGTGCCGGGAGATAATTCTTTATCTACATACACAATAGCATTATTGAGATCTCCTCCTTTAATTAAACCATGTTCTAATAGCATTTCAATTTCATGTAAGAAACTAAAAGTACGGCTATCTGATATTTGTTCTTTAAATTCTGAGAGGTGCTTTATACTTGCATTTTGAGTTCCTAAAACTTTGGTTCCAAAATCAACCATCGTCGTGATTTGATACTCATCTGAAGGCATTAAGATAATCTCGCTACCAGATTCTTCATCGGTATATGAGATCACTTCTTTTACCACATATTCATCACGATACTCTTCTTGCTCTTCGATGCCTGCTTTTTCTAAAGCCTCTACAAAGAATTTTGAAGATCCATCCATAATAGGCGGCTCTGAAGCGTCTAATTCTATTAAGATATTATCTATTTCTAGTCCAACACAGGCAGCTAATACGTGCTCTGTAGTTTGAACTGTAACTCCATTTTTCTCAAGATTAGTTCCTCTTTGTGTATTTGTAACAAGAGAAGCATCTGCTCCTATAATAGGTTCTCCTTCTAAATCTATGCGTTTAAATTTATAGCCGTGGTTTTCTTCTGCAGGTTTAAAAGTCATTTTAACTTCTGCTCCGGTATGAAGTCCTACTCCCGTTAAGGTAACTTCATTAGCTATTGTACGCTGCTTTGCGCTAGCTTTACTCATGATTTATTTTTTTTTCCAGTTGATTAACTGTTTGCACAATTTTTGGCAAATTTTTAAAATGAACATAGGAACGATTCCAATCTGCATATCCAAATGATGGCGAACCTTGTAAAACTTCATCATCCTTTACATTACGTCCAATCCCAGACTGTGCTTGAATGCGAACACGATCACCAATGGTGATATGTCCAGCAATTCCTACCTGTCCTCCAATAAGGCAATTTTTACCAATTTTTGTAGAACCTGCGATTCCTGTCTGTGCAGCAATAGCGGTATGTGCTCCTATCTCAACATTATGAGCAATTTGTATTTGATTATCAAGCTTTACTCCTTGTCTGATAATAGTGGACCCTAAGGTAGCCCTATCTATGGTTGTACCGGCTCCTATATCTACATAATCTTCTATAATAACATTTCCAGTCTGAGGTACTTTACTGTATTCTCCATTTTCATTAGGTGTAAACCCAAATCCATCGGCTCCTACAATTGCGCCACTATGAATGTAAACAGTGTTTCCTATCACACATTCAGAATAGACCTTTGCTCCTGAAAATAACACGCAGTTATCTCCTATGGTCACATTATCTCCCACGTAAGCATTAGGATAAATTTTTACATTATCTCCAATTTTTACATTTTCTCCTAAGTATGAGAATGCTCCTAAATAAAGGCCTTCCCCATACGTAGCAGATTCTGAAATATAACTTGGTTGTTCTATTCCTTGTTTATTTAGTTTTACTTGATTGTAATATTCTAATAATTTTGAAAATGACTTATATGCGTCTTCTACTCGTATGAGTGTCGTCTCGATTTCATTTTCAAGTTCGAAGTCTGTATTAACAATTGCAATAGATGCTTTTGTTGTATATAAATAGGACTTGTATTTAGGATTTGCAAGAAATGTAAGAGATCCCGTTGTTCCTTCTTCTATTTTTGCAAGCTTAGAAACTTGGACTTCAGGGTTACCTTCTACCGTTCCTTCTAATATGCCTGCTATTTGAGCTGCTGTAAATTTCATGTGTCGCAAAAATAACAAAAAACTTAGTCTTTAGGTTTGGGGTAACAGATATAGTTTTTAACGACTTCTTTAGTTAGGGATTTTAAACTTAACTGGTCGCTAGCTTTTACTACGTCTATAATCTTACCATTAGACATTACTATATTTATTCCTCCTTGTGTATAATTATATGCTTGATTTGAAATATTTCCTGTAAAAACAAAATAAGAAGCCTCATAAGGAGTGATCTGATATTGTGTGATTAATTGGTCTATATGCTTTTGTTTTTTCTTTTCAGAAAATGGTTTTTTACGTATTTTGACGTTTAATAAATCTCTATTTATAATAGATTTAGATAATTCTCTTAGCACAAAATCTTCTGTATGACACCATTCTTTCATAGCAGAAATAATATCGTAGTCATCGAGTTTTGAAAAAGTATCTAATGCATCTTTAAAATTATCTTGATCAATTTTATTTTTCAAAAAGTATGATAGTGCTGTACTTGCAGGAAGATCTATTCCTGTATGTGATACTTCTTTTGCTCGTTTTAGCACTCTAGTGATGAGTTGCTCTGCAACAACGCCTGTTTTATGTAAATACACCTGCCAGTACATAAGACGTCTAGCTACTAAGAATTTTTCTACGGTATAAATTCCTTTTTCCTCTACGACTAATTGATCTTCATGAACATTAAGCATGGCAACAATACGGTCTGTATTAATATTACCTTCTGCCATACCTGTATAAAAACTATCTCTTTTTAAATAGTCTGTACGATCCATATCCAGTTGCCCAGAAACAAGCTGATTTAGGAACTTACGTGAGTACGTACCTTGAAATATTTGAAGTGCTAGCGTTAAACTTCCGTTAAACTCTTTATTTAAAGCTTCCATAAAAGCAATAGAAATCTGCTCATGATGAACATTTTCTATAATACTTTGTTCCATAGCATGAGAAAAAGGACCATGCCCTATATCGTGTAACAGTATGGCTATAAGGGTTGCTTCCTCTTCTTCTTTTGATATGACGACTCCTTTATTTATAAGGGTTGTCAAGGCTTTTTGCATAATATGTAAGCATCCTACCGCGTGATGAAAACGAGTATGATGGGCACCTGGATATACTAAATATGAGAGCCCCATTTGTGTAATGCGACGTAATCGTTGAAAATAAGGATGCTGGATAAGATCAAAAATAACCCCATTGGGTATGGTAATAAAACCATAGATAGGATCGTTAATTATAGTAACTTTGGTAGACTGTTTTATCACAAAGTAATTTAAGATAGTTTAAACAAATATACCACTAATCACACTAGCTTTTAGAATGCTTTTTTAGCTTTCGCGAAAGCGTATAAACACCACACAAACTGCATGAGCAAAATCAACATACTTTGGGTAGATGACGAAATAGACTTATTAAAACCACATATTTTATTTTTAGAAAAGAAAAATTATAACGTCACTCCTTGTAATAGCGGAACCGAAGCGATAGATATTATAGAAGAGCAAAATTTTGATATTGTATTTCTTGATGAAAATATGCCTGGACTTACTGGTTTAGAAACGTTAAGTGAAATAAAAAACAGAAGAGAAAGTGTTCCTGTGGTAATGATTACCAAAAGTGAAGAGGAATATATTATGGAAGAAGCTATAGGTTCTAAAATAGCCGATTACCTTATAAAGCCTGTCAATCCAAATCAGATCTTACTAAGTCTTAAAAAAAATCTAGACCATAGTCGTTTGATATCTCAAAAGACAGCATCATCCTACCAACAAGAGTTTAGAAAAATTGCCATGGATCTGTCTATGGTGAATTCTTTTGAGGAATGGTCTGAACTTTACCAGAAACTCATCTACTGGGAAATGGAGTTAGAGACCATAGAAGACTCAAGTATGTTTGAGATTTTAGAATCTCAAAAAGCGGAAGCAAACAATCAGTTTTGCAAATTTGTAGATAGAAATTATCCCGATTGGTTTGCATCTCATGATGGTCCAGTAATGTCCCATACACTATTTAAAGAAAAAGTAGCTCCTGAATTAAAGAAAGGAGAGCCTACGCTATTTGTGGTCATAGATAATCTACGCTTTGATCAATGGAAAGCTTTTGAACCCCATCTTAATGCATATTATAAAAAGGAAAAAGAAAGCACCTATTATAGCATCTTACCTACAGCAACGCAATATGCTCGTAATGCAATTTTTTCTGGTCTTATGCCTAGTGAAATGAAAAAGAAGCATCCTGATTTATGGCTAGATGATACTGAAGAAGGTGGAAAAAACATGCATGAGGCTGATTTTTTAAGAGCGCAACTTAAACGCCTTCACCTAGATCTTACTTGGGAATATCATAAAATTACAAATCTTAAAAACGGAAGAAAGTTAGCCGATAATTTTAGATCTCAAAAGGATAATGACCTTACGGTTGTGGTATATAATTTTGTAGACATGCTATCACATGCCAAAACAGAAATGGAAGTGATTAAAGAACTTGCTAGTAATGATAAATCATACAGATCACTTACTGAGAGCTGGTTTAAGAATTCTCCGTTATTAGAGATGATACAACAAGCGCAACAAATGGGCTTTAAATTAATTATCACTACAGATCACGGAACTATCAATGTAAAAAATCCATCAAAAGTAATTGGGGATAAAAACACAAGTCTCAACTTACGTTATAAAACAGGAAGAAGTCTTACCTATGAAAATAAAGATGTACTCGCTGCAAAAGA
>JBLHOX010000306.1:0-4554 GCA_047623725.1 Dokdonia sp.
GCTTTTGATATAGCTGATGGTCTTAAAAAACTGACCCCATACTCAAAGTACTTGTATTTTATGGGAGAAGAAGAATTATCTCAAGAAGAAATTCAAACCCTTCAGGAATCTCAACAATGGGTTAGTGAACAACTAGACATACCCTCTGCAACTATTATTCTTGACATTGCTCCTGAGGGAACTCCTATACATGCTATTACAGGAATTAATGGATTTGGATGCATCGTAGCTAGTAAGTCTACGTTAACAAATAAGCCACTATTAGTACACGAAATCACACATTGCTCTCTAATGTCAAGAGCTTTATTCTTAGACGAAGGACTCGCTACATTTTTTCAGCACGAAGTAAACGGAGAAACTGTATCATATGGACAAACCTATTGGGACAGACCTAGCATCGCAGCATTAATCGAAATAGATTGGAGCGATGACCCTTACTTTTTAAAAGTTTTAAATCCTCTTAACGACCCATCAACACTGGAGGAGGCAGACTTAAGAGTACATCATCTGGGAACTCATGTTATAAAAGCCATCCTTGAAAAAAATACAATATCTGATTTCGCGAAAGCGTTACCCCGATTAAAGGCACAATTACGAGAAGGGAAGACTGCAGAGGTATTTAAAAGCCTGTTCTCGGTAGATGTATGGGAGATGGATCTTGCAATTCTTAAAAATTCACAACCTGATATATCTAAACCTACAGATACAGATACACTAACTGAAATTGCTGTAAGTGCTTTGGCCTTAGAAGATAAAGAGGTTGCTAAATTATGGCTTCCGTACGCTCGTATTATGGCGTATGATAATACAGAAGACTTAATTTCCCTTATAAAACTATTGATCCTACTAGGAAATACAAGAGAAAATCCTAGAGAAGGCTCTCCGTACCGTAGTGAAGCTCTTGCCGCTATGGAGCTAGCTGAATCCAGAGGAATTGACGCTAAATCACAAGAGTTTTTTGATGGCTATAAAATTGCATTTAAGCTCAGAAATGCAGGACACTCTATTGAGTTGAGATCTGTAGGAGTTTTAGCAAGTAAAGCATTTCAGGACTTACTTCTTAAATATCCTGATGATCCTGAAATTATTATTGCTACTGCAAAAGCACAGATCAAAACAGATTACGACCTCGTATCCATGGAAGATTGGCATCAAAAATTAACTCCTTTAGTATCAAACCCTCTCTATGCAGGTTCTGCAAAATTCTTTCTTGAACACGAACGTTTTGTAGTAGAAAATTAAGTTATTTAAAACCTATCTTATTTATGAATGATTTTTTTGAAGATATAACACAGGAAAAAAGGGAGCATACGAAAACTTTGCCTAGTAATGCATATACAAATCCTGAAATATTTGAACGTGAACGCTATACCCTTTTTAAATATGTTCCCACACTAGCCACTCCAGAATGTTTAATTCTGAAAGAAGGTAACTACGAAATAACCGAAATTGCATCCGAAAGTATGATTATACTTCGTGGTAAGAATGAGGAAATTAGTGCGCTTGCCAATATCTGTAGACATCGGGGTAAAAAATTAATAAAGCCGGATGCTTCAAAAAACATTAAGAAAAAATTAAAATCTATTGTTTGCCCTTACCATGCCTGGAAATATGATTTAGACGGACAATTAGTCGTCGCACGTGGAGATCAGTCACGTGCCACCTATCGCAATTTATGTTTAAGAAAACTACACATTCAAAATGTTGCTGGTTTGGTATTCTATCACGGAAATGCAAAACCGCTACCACAAATTGATAATTTAGAAGTCGTTCTAGGAAGTTTGAATCTCCGGGATGCAAAAGTAGCCGAGCGCATAAAATACCCTGTAAAAGCAAATTGGAAAATATTTACAGAAAATTTCTTAGAATGTTGGCATTGTGCTACCAGTCATCCAGAATTAAGTGAAGTAAAAAGCTTTATTCAGCAATTTGAAAATGGAAAGGAGCACGAATTTCTGTCTGATGATGTAAAATGGCGCACCAAAGCACGAAAAAAGGGCTGGGTTCCTCCTCAGGATATCGATTTTCAGACTGATGAGCACTTATTTCATTTTAATACGAGTACACCTCTGGGCGGCGGCAAAGCTACCGCCAATAAAAGCGGAGAACGTATGGGCGAACCTCTCGGAAAAGCAGCAGGTTTAGAAGGAGGTGCTATTTTTGGGAGTATGGGTCCTTTCCTGTTCTATCTGGCATATGTTGATTATGTAATCTTATTTTGTATCCGTCCAAAATCTGTATCAGAAACCGTATTAGAAGTGTTTTGGTTAACCTCTCCATCTTTTGAGACACCTATTGAAGATCTAACTTGGCTCTGGAATACCACCATACAACAAGACATTGCTCTCGTAGAAGAAACCTATGAAGGAGTAACTTCTATGTACTATACTCCTGGACCCTTTCAAGCCGACGAGTACCGAGCAAAAGCCTTTGTAAACTGGTGGATGGATTGGGAGTCAAAAACTGATAAAAATAACACCAATTAACATGGTGAACGAGCAGAAAAAGAATACGGGTGTACTCACCACCCTATTCTTTACCTTATTTGTAACTACACTGGGTTTTGGAATGATTATTCCTATAAAGCCTCAGCTTATCATGGATATTACGGGTGATAATCTATCAGATACAGCGGTTTGGAGTGGATATCTTTTACTTGGCTATGCCTTGGCTCAATTTCTAGCCAGTCCGATTATCTCTTCTTTGTCAGATCGATATGGTAGGCGATCCATTTTACTGGCAGTCCTTATGATCAATGCTATAGATTTTTTTGTAATGGCTATTGCGCAAAGTATAGAGTTGCTTTTTGTTACACGTGTATTATCTGGGGTTTTGGGTGCTACTTTAGCAACTATAAATGCTTGTGTGGTTGATATTTCACCTTTCAATAAAAGAGCCATCAATTTTAGTATTATTTTCTCTGCCTTAGGTCTAGGTCTTATGGTAGGTCCTTCATTAGGAGGATTCTTAGGAGAACTATGGGGGACTCGTGCCCCTATTTTTGTAGCAGGTATATTATTACTTATCAATTTTTTCTATATCCTATTTTTCTTTAAAGAAACACTTAAGGAGTTTTCTACTAAAAAAATAGCATTAAGTAAATTTATGCCATTTGCATTACTAAGAAATCTCCATAGATCTTCTTTCAAAACTTCTTATTTAGTGGTTACGTTTCTGATTCAGTTGGCTTTCCATTCATTTGCTGCCACCTGGGCTTATTTTACCATGGCAAAATTTAATTGGGGTTTCTTAGAAATAGGTTGGTCACTCTTTGCTGTGGGAGCAACCAGTTTAATATTTCAAGCAGGGCTTAATCGTATTATCATTCCTAAATTTGGAGAACGTAAATCTTTATTGATTGGACTCGCATTTACAATTCCTGCTTTTTTAGCATATTCATTTGCTAATCAAGGATGGATGATCTATCTAATTATTGTTTTTGGAGGTATTGGTGGGGTGATTATTCCTTCATTACAAAGTATTATGTCTGGCATGATGCCTAAACAAAGACAAGGAGAATTGATGGGTGCCATATCCTCTATTAGTGGACTGTCTTTAATTATTGGTCCCTTTTTAATGACACAAACTTTTTCATATTTTACACAAGAATCTCAAGGAATTTATTTTCCGGGAGCTCCTTTCTTTTTAGCCGCTTTATTTGTTACTGGCGCTATACTTATCGTTGTAATAAAGACCTCAAAAAAACACGTCAAAAACGACGTAATTTCATTACATCAACAACCTGAGGACTACACCAAAAAAGAAGTTATTTCATTACATCAACAACCTAAAAGATACACCAATGAAAAATCTTGAAGATTCTAATGACGTTCATACCTGGGAAACCATCCATCTGGAAGAATCCGGATTTGTTGCAGACTATCTTGCAGGTAACAACAAGCAGAAATATGGAATTATTATTTTAGGTGGTTCTGAAGGTGGTAAACCTACTCATCTCGCATGTAAAGTTGCAAAACTTGGTTACAGCGTATTATCATTAGCATACTTTAAAGAAGGGCCACGCTTGCCAGCTACCCTTGAAACAATTCCTTTAGAGTACTTCGAGAAAGCTAAAAACTGGCTTCAACAACGTAAAGATATACAAGAACAAGAAGTTATTCTTATAGGTTGGTCTAAAGGTGCAGAAGCCTCTCTTTTACTTTCTTCGTTAGATACAGAATATAAAGCTATTGTCGCTATTGCTGCCAGTTCTGAAGTATGGCCCGGCATTATTACTGACTGGAGAAAGAAACCAAAATCAAGTTGGAGTTTAAAAGGAGAAGAAATAGATTATTTACCATTTATAGAAACAAATTCAACACCGACCAGCTTAACAGATTATTATTTGAAGTCGCTTCAAAATAAAGATATTTCTAAAACTACCATTAATTTAAAAAAAATAAATATTCCTGTCTTATTGCTAAGTGGAGGTAAAGATCCCGTATGGCCTTCAAATTACATGTCAGAAATAATAGCAAACGAACTTAATAATCAGATAGATACAAAAAAACCCTTATGTTTGCATTTCAACTATGAAGAAGCGGGACATCTACT
>JBLHOX010000307.1:0-4553 GCA_047623725.1 Dokdonia sp.
ATGTATTAGAGATGTGTACTTCGATGACAGGAATCCCTATCGCTGCAACAGCATCTCCTATGCCTACGGAGGTATGCGTATACGCCGCTGCATTTAAAATAATACCATCATACACTCCATCAGATTCTTGAATATGAGTGATCAATTCGCCTTCTATATTAGATTGTATATAGGATAGTTCAATGGTTGTGTATTTAGATTGTAGGTCTCTAAAATACTCTTCAAAAGATTTACCTCCATATATTTCTGGTTCACGTTTTCCTAAGAGATTAAGATTGGGACCGTTAATGATGCGTAGTTTCATAAATTATAGCTTTCGTACTTCGACTTCGCTCAGCATCAACTTCTACGTCACGATGTTCCTCGAAAGCGTAAAAATACTACATTACAAGACATAAAAAAAGTGCTTCCAAACGAGAAAGCGTTTTGTGATACTATGTGAATTAGAAATCATCATATTTCTCTAAATTAAATAAAAAACAAGTATTTTTAGACCTCTTGTCTATTGTACAAGTAAAGGTCTCATAAAAGCCAAGGTTTACTTACATGAATTGGAAAAATAGTATTACCGACTATAAGAATTATCTACGTATTGAACGAGGGCTCTCTGACAATACGATTTCCAATTATTCTAGGGATCTTACTAAGTTGGTTCGTTTTCTTGACGAATACCAGATTACAAAAAATCCTATTACAATTACAAAAGAAGAGATTCAGAAGTTTGTATATGATGTTGCAAAAGAAGTACAGCCAAGATCACAAGCTCGCATCATATCAGGTTTAAAAGGTTTTTTTAACTATTTGATTTTTGAAGACTATCGCACTGATAATCCAACAGATTTAATCGAAGCTCCCAAGCTAGGTCGTAAGTTACCCGATACACTCTCTGAAGAAGAAATAGATCAGCTTATCGCCGCTATAGATTTAGGACATGAGCAAGGAGAGCGGAATAGAGCAATGCTGGAATGTTTATATGCCTGCGGTCTTCGTGTATCAGAATTAATCACGTTACAACTCTCAGATTTATATTTTGACGAAGGTTTTATTAGTGTCACTGGAAAAGGCGATAAGCAACGTTTTGTCCCTATAAGTGAGCATACGCAAAAGTATATTAACCTCTATCGCAATGAGGTGAGAATACGTAGGGCACCTAAACCTGAATATACAAATACCTTATTTCTCAATCGTAGAGGACGACAATTAACACGTGCTATGATTTTTACAATTATCAAGGATCTAGCTGTAAAAGCGGGGATACAAAAAACCATTAGTCCGCATACATTTAGACATAGCTTTGCTACGCATTTACTTCAAAATGGCGCCGACTTACGCTCTATACAACAAATGCTAGGGCACGAAAGCATTACCACCACCGAGATTTATATGCATATAGATAGATCACAACTCTCTGATGTTTTACAAAAATTTCATCCTAGGAGTAAGGATAACTAGTCTATTTAAGTTTAATACTATCTTTCAGGTAGGGTTCTTTTTTACGCTTTCGCAAAAGCAAAAAAAACAACAATTGCAGCAAGTAAATTTTTATGATAACGGTTTGTATATATTCTATGTTTGGGGTCTGAAGAGTATATATTACAAACTATAATGGTACTATTCTTACTTTCCTTTTAATAGTTTTTGATGCTTTTGGGCAATTCTCTTTTCATACTCACGATCAATCTTACCAATAAGTTCTTCTTGTATTCGGAACATTTGAATTCTAAAATCTTCATCATCATTCCTGTTCTTTAGTTCAAGTGTAATTGCCATTTGAAAAGTAATAGAATCGAAAACCCAAAACATCAATTCCTTTATCTCTGTAGTCTTTTTTCTTTGAAGTTCTTCACCTCTCTCAACAACTACCCAATGGTACTCATCACCCTGTTTTTCTATATGCGGTCGTGCCACATCTTCTGAATGATTGTATGTAGGAAGATAAACTCTAGGAGCTTCTATTCTCTCTGCAAATGACTCTATTATTTTCTTTATCTCATCCATATTTTATACACCAAAACTTAATTACTAGTCTATAAGCATCAATGCTTCTTGTCTTCCTGAAACGTACCTGAATCCGTCTTCGCCCCAAAAACCTGCTTCTTCCAACATAATCCGTATATCTTTTTTCCAAGCAGGAATCGTAACCGTAGTATTAAGCTCTATTGCGTAGGCCGTATTTTCATACAATGGGTAATCTCCTGTACCAGGAACACCTCCTTGACTGTCCCACATTCCTATAGTAGGACCTGCAGAGTGCCCATATAAACCTAATGGGTGCGTATAAATAGATGGTATATATTTATTATCTCTTCCTTCTTTCAACGCTTTTAATAATATTTGATTTCCTGTTTTTCCTGTCTTAAAATTAGTTGTTAAATAATCCTGAACTCGATTTCCATCTGCAAAGGCATCTACAAGATATTGAGGTGCTTGCGTCTCTCCATCATGAAGTACATACGCATGTTGCTGGCAATCGGTGTTTAATCTTAAATAGGTGATTCCAAAATCACAATGTAATAAATCTCCTTTCTGAATGACTTTTCCTTCTGGTCTATTGGAGAACGATTCTATATGGCTTACGAGTTTTTCGCTACTACGCTGTATATCTACGGTGGGATGAAACCAAGTTTCTAACCCCATGTCTGTAACCCGTTGTCTTAAATACCACACAACATCATCTGTTGTGGTCGTTCCAGGTGTTATTACTTTGCTGCTAAAGGCATCTTTAATAATATCATGGGTAATGTCTACCAATTGCTCAAAGTACTGCATTTCCTTTGGCGTGCGTGTTTCTATCCAACCTATAGCAAGTTTTTCTGCCGAAACAATTCTAGAAGTATGCGTAGGAGATAATGCTTCTATAAACTCATTATAATCGGTACGTACAATACCGTCTGCAAGTCCAAAATTATCAGAATAGTTAAGACCTATTTTTTTAGGATTACGTGCCTCGATAATTTGTGTTAACGCTTTCCATTGATCTGGCTCTTTTTCTTTATCCCAAGCAGAAGTAATGCTTTTACCTATATTATATCTAGCAACAGCCAGCTTTTCAATCGTATTTTTTTCTTGATCTCTATAAAAAACAAGTATGGTACGTCTGCGTGCATTTAGCCAAGTAGCAGGCAGCATTGTTTTGAGTACAGGATCTTCATTGTACTCTCTAGAAATTAATACCCACATATCAATACCAGCTCTATCCATAAGCTTAGGAAGCAATGCATTAAAACGATCTTCCAAAATATCGTCTACAATAACGGCTCGATCTTGTTCTGAAACTACTTGAGCTGTAGTTGCAAATGATACTAGAAATAAGAAAAAAATATAGATTCTTGTCATTATAAAATGGTTTAAATTGATTATTTAAAATTACGTAAAATAAAAAAGAGTGCCATAAGACACTCTTTAAAAAATATTCAATATGGGATATTATCCCTTTTTCTTTTTTCTTTTCTTTTTCTTCTCTTTTTTAGCCTCTTTCTTTTTCTCTTTAGCTCTATTGCCAAATTGCTCTTCCATAAGTATCTGTTCTACTTGATCATCTGTAAAAACTTCCTTAAGTGCTTTCTCAAACTTCTTTTGTTCTACGTTTATTAAAGTTTGCTTATCCTCAAATTTTAAATCTGGATTATAATCTATATCTACTCGAGCTCTATAGTAATCTTTTAGATAGGTACGTAATACTTCCTTTTGAAATACATCTATTCCTAGCACTTCTTTATAAAGTGTCGCTTTTTCAATACTCAACTGATTTACATCTGGCTTTTCAGGCTCTCCAGCTTCTGTAGGTCTTGCCGCAGGAGAGTATCCTCTTTGACCTCGTTGTATATTACCTAAGTTTTGAGCTCCTACAGAGAGAGTTCCTAAAAAAAGAACGAGCGCAAAAACAATTCTATGTTTCATTTCTAAATTTTTTACAAAGATGCAATCTTTTATTTGATTTTAAAACGTTTCAAAAATGGTGCCTAAAATTATATCCTGCAGTATGCATATTTAATTTTTGATTATTTCTAGCACTTCTGGCAAAATACTGAGTGCCGTAATTGCTATTGCCCCACCTAATTTATAAGGCTGTCCAGCTTCTTTACGCTCTGCTCTTGTCTTTTTATGTTTGTTTTCTTTCTCTTCTGTTGCGTTTGCAACGATAGCCTGTCCAGCAACTTGATCGTTACGCATCATAATCACTTTATTTTCTGATGCTTCTACATAATAGTTTTTTGCAAACTGATATGCCATATCTATACCGTCTTTGTTTGCATCTTGATTTTTGATGGTATATATTTTTTGTAACTCATTAAGTATATGACTCGCATTAGACGCTTCTGTGTAAGATATGATGGTCATATTACTACCTCCATACGTGCCAATAGCTACTTTGTCTTCTGGTTGCAATCTTTTAAGAAGTAGTTGCACCCCTTGTTCTAAAAAGAAACGATGATCAGAAGATACGCCAGAAGCGCCAGTTTCTATCAATAAATAAATTTGTTGTGGTTCTTCATTTGGGTAGGAATCTGCAGCATGAGTGATTAAATCTTTTAGTTTAATCACCGTTGTAG
>JBLHOX010000308.1:0-4551 GCA_047623725.1 Dokdonia sp.
ATGACACTAATGGTATTATTTTCAGTCATTGCTTGCCTTTATTTTTTTAATCCGCATTATGTATTAGAACTTTGTGATGAGACTTGAAGAAGCAATAAAATATAACGTTTTCTGAGTTTTAGCATAGCATCGCTATGGTTAAACTCAAAAACGTAATGTAATGGTATATTTTGAAGTATCTTCAAGTTGTAATAGATTTTCTAATGCATAATACGGGTTTAACTATTTGAACTAGTTTTTAATTCAAATTAGAGCCAACGTGTTTGTATATTCTAGGTTACGTTCACAAGCATCTAAAATAACAAAAGAAAACGAAGCAACAGAAAATATATAGGATTTTACGAGTAGGTACAGATGTAAGAAATCAACTATTATTTTTTACTTCTTTTTTATTCTGTTTCGTTTTTTCAAGCGCCCAACAATGGGAGGTGTTTTATTTTATGATACTTCAGCGCAAGCGCAATACAATGCTTTAATTCTGTTTCGGGAATTGTATCATCGAGTTGAAAAATAATAGCTCTTTTGCCACCAAATGTAAATGTGTCTTTATAGATGATTTTGAACGTCTCAACTAGGCTTGAAGTGCATTTAAAATATAGAGCATATTCTTCTGGATTTTTTTCTTTCCAATCCATTCGCACCGTACTGCCATGTTTTGTAAGGTAACTTGGTTCTCCCCATTTAAGGGTTTCTTCAAGCTTTTCGAGCCCGTCAATTTCTGATGCGGCATCCAGCACTAATGCCCTCAAATGAAGCAATTTCTTTTTTACAGATTCTGGATACGTATCAAAAACCTTTTTTACCTCTGGGTTGCTGGTTACTTCCATACTATCTTATTTGAGGAAATATTTTATGAAACCTTTCGAGTAATTCATCCTTTAGATAGACTTCTTTCTGTGTATCTGGGTGTATGAATTTTAAAGAATACGCATGTAAATACATCCCTTTTCCATGTAGAATTAGAGATTCAATGCCGTACTCTTTATCTCCCAGTATGGGATTGCCGATACTAGATAGATGTTTGCGTAATTGATGCCTTCTGCCTGTTTGAGGTTCCAATTTCACCAAGTTGAGTTTACCGAATCTTTTGGAGGAAACAGTTTCTAATACGGTATAGGTTGATTGTGATTGCTTACCATCAACTTCTGAAGTGATTCTTCCTTGATCGTTCATCTCACCAATCGTAACGGCATAATAGGTTTTCTCCACCTTTTTGTCTTCAAACATGGTATTTAAAGCACGAATACTACTGCTTGTTTTTCCAACCAATAAAATACCCGTAGTTGCATAATCTAATCGATGCACAGGCTGAGGTTTTGTAGCATCAGGTAGGCTACTTCTTTGAATGTTTTGAACCAAGGCATTGGCAATGGTTTTAAAAGTATTACCGCTCACCAAAACACCCGCAGGCTTATGAATCACTGCTAGATGGTCATCTTCAAATAAAACCGTAAGTGGCAAGATCAGTTTCTTCCTAGAACTGACTTCTTTTGGCATGGATATTTTGATGCATTCACCTCCACGTATTAACGTAGCTGTAGTCGCAATAACACCATTTACCGTAATGAACTTCTTCTTGAGTACTTTCTTTAATGCAGACTTCGTTAAAGCTGCCACAAAAAGACCTACACCATATTCCTGTAATCGAATAGGAGAGGGGATATTAGGAACCATATGAGATTCGGTTGTATGGATACTGTTTTTAGTTTTTGCTAATGGTTTGTGTATAAAATATAGCGTGTAAAAAGGTACTGTATTTTAGTATGAATACCGTATTGAATTTTTAATTTCTGTGTTTGCTTTTTTATACGCTTTCGCGAAAGCGTATACATCTAGAATCAATTTTTAATTTTCAGATACATTGAGACCTAAAACACCACCAGTGACAAACCACCGCATACGACACCTGTATGTACAGTGGAGTGAGAGGCGAAGTCTGTCACTAATTAGCGGCAGAACCGTCTACTCAATTAGATATATTCTCAAGAAATAGCAACCATTTTTCCTTGCATAGACCAGATATAATTGTCAGGTTTGGCCTGAGATAACATCTGAGGAATTGCAAATTTTGAAAACTCTTCATTACTCAAAACATATGCAGCTTGTTCTGGTAATACATTTTTGACAAAATCTTCGATACCTGAACAGTTTCTGTCAACACGAAAAGAAAAGTGATGACTACTTCCATATCCCAGACCTGGATCACCAATATCGATACGCATAGATTCTGAAATATTATAGAAGTCATTGAAATCAAGATTACTTATCAAACATGCAGAATTCCATAAAACCCTTTGTTCTTCTTTGAAATTAATGACATTATCATTGTGTTCCTTGGGAATTTGAACAGTCCTAAGAATATCCATAATTCTACTTCTTAGGAGTCTACAGTACCAATATAGAGCTACACCTCGATTAAAATGATGTCCTTTTGAATAATTGCCTAAAATCAAACAAACACCATTCTTTAGTTGGGATTCATAGTTCTTGAGGGTGTCATAATAACTTAGAATACTTTGATGGAATTCTGAACTGTAGTAAGGATCATTTTCTATATTGTCAATTCTGTTCATGAATTGATTTCGTAATAGCTTCGTTTTCTCTTCTTCGATTATATAAATATTCTCTTTACTCAACGTCTTGGGAAGAAAATTTCTTTCCCTCAAGTGGTCATAGGTCTTTTCAATTAGAGATGTATTAACATCTGTGAAATGAATAAAACTTAATGGTATTTTTTGGTTAGAAACCGGAATGTCAATCTTTTCAACACCCCATTTACGTAATTCAGAATCCAACAATTCTATCCCTGCTAGATACCCTTTAGAAAGATCTACGTGAATTCTCTCCCTAAGTTTCAAAGGAACATTACATTCATCAATCTTTATGGGTATTATAAATTTTCTATCTAGCTCCTCTTCCTTCATCAAGGCAGCATTGATCTCTTTTGTTACCCATCTGGATTTATCCGAACTATTTGATAAAATAGTTAAGAGAAAAAAGCTCTCATCTATAGCTTTATAAATCTTATCAATTAGCGAGTCTGAAACAGACATTTCCCATGAATCAAGCCAAACAGGAAATCCTCGTGATAAAAGGTCAACTGTTAGTTTATTCACCAAATCCTTATCTTTCCATGAATGAGATATAAAAATACCTGGCATCTATATACTATATATTTAAGCCTAATTACATCTAACGATTTTATATAAGCTTAGTTACGTTTTTAAGTACCTACAATTTAGTAAATAAAAATCGAACCTGCCTGCTGGTAGATAAGAAAGCAAAAAAAGTAAGATACTGGCGTTAATAGCAATAGCTAATACACTTTTAAAACAGGCTTTTGCTATCGCTAAATCAGGAAGACCATATGATGAAAATTATAAATCAAGATTGGCTTTAAAAGGCTTCGTTTCTAACTCAGTTCTTTGTTAGCTGTTAGCATTTTACCTATGCTTTTTCTTCTTTTGAGTGTTCTAATAAATCACCAGGTTGACAATCTAATGCATCACAAACAGCATTAAGAGTACTAAACCGAATCGCTTTTACTTTTCCAGTTTTTAGTTTAGATAAGTTTGCTAATGAGATATTTACAGTTTCCGATAATTGGTTAAGTGACATTTTACGTTTTGCCATCATAACATCTAGGTTTACAATAATTGCCATAGCTTATACTGTTTCTTCTAGTTCTTCCTGATACTCAACTCCTTTTGAAAAAATAGTTGCAATAACATAGATGACAACTGCCATTAAAATAAATGCTTGACTGTCTGCCCAAAACTGGTTTAGCATGTCAATATTATATCCATGATGTTGTAGATTTTTAGCACTTTGTCTAGCTAAATAGCCCAATAGTCCGATGGATAGCGTGTAGTAACTAATCTGTGAAATCTGTCTTGCAACAAGGCTGTTGAATGGCTTTGACAAATCAATTTTGGTAACTAGTACGATAAGCAGGTAAAATAGATACGCTTTAAGGATCGAGATGAACAATATAAAACTGTACATACTGAAAAAAGCCCATGTACTGCGTTCATACATTTCGCTTAAATCCAATTTTTGATATAGTTTATGGACAATTTCAGGATTGTACATACTGAAAAAGAAATTTACAATCAAGCCTCCTGCTTCAATACATAAGCCAACGAAAATGACCCAGGTTACTATCTTTAAGCCTTTAAATACGAAGTTGTTTGTTTTTGATATCATTGTTTTAATTTGTAAGTATGATACAAATATAGATAAATATTTATTGATAAACGATAAATATATAGTATTAAATGATAAATTTTTTTAAAAATGAAATAAAAACCTTCTAATTAAATATTTGAAATATCTTTAATTTCAGTGAGTATTTAAAAAAATATGAATGATATAATTTTTGGAAATTCAAAGTTTTTTGAGATTTTGATTTTGCTTGCACCTAATGGCTAGTATATGCAAAGTAGGGCAGTTGATAAGCACTTGCTTTGAGGTGTACACTTAATCCTATTTTTTTATTTTTACGCTTTCGCGAAAGCATATACTAGATGTTTCTTCATGTGTATTCATAAC